>JAEUKG010000517.1 GCA_016794325.1 Myxococcales bacterium
GGTTCAGGTAGTAGGAGGCCTCCAATGGTGAACAAGGTTTACGGTCTTATTGGCTTCGCGGGCGTTCTCGGCGCGGCGGCTCTCGTCAGCACCGGCACGGCGTGCTCCAGCTCGTCCACGTCCTCGGGCGGCAGCGACTCCGACGGCGGCGGCAGCTCGAGCGGCGGCAAAGAGGGCGGCGCGAGCAGCAGCTCGAGCGGCGGCAAGACGGACGGCGGCTCGAGCGGCAACTCGGATTGCCCGATCGCCACGGTCAACCCGGCCGACCTCAAGGAGTTCTACAAGCCCGGCACGCCGGCCCAGGCTGGCGCCTGCGCCCAGTCGGACGTCGACAGCTTCAAGGCTGCGAAGACCATCAGCGAGATCGTCACCGCCCTCAACGGCGCGGGCTTCAACCCGACCTGCAAGGCCTGCGCGCTGACCGACGACAAGGACGGCAAGGCGACCAACTGGGCGCCCCTCGCCACCCTGTCCGATGGCAAGAGCGACTTCACCATCCCGTCGTGGGGCACCTGCGTCGCCGGCAAGTCGACCCAGGCCTGCGGCGAGCTCGAGCAGAAGTTCCAGCTCTGCTACCTCGTCGCCTGCGCGAAGTGCGCGGACGCGGACGCGGATGCCTGCCAGGACGCGGCGTACGCCGACGCGGACTCGGTCTGCCAGAAGATGGCCTCCGACCTCTTCGCCAAGGGCGGCTGCGACTCCAAGGCGTTCGACGCGGCCGAGAAGGCCTGCGGCAGCAACGTCACGACCCACATCGCGGCTCACTGCGTGACCGGCGCCACCGGCGACGCGGGCAAGGACTGATCGCCGCGCCGCGCGCCACGCGCGCGGCTTCGCTCGACGCGGGCGGTCCCCCATCTCCGGAGGGGGGGCTGCCCGTCGTCTTTTGTGCTATCCCCATCCGCGATGAAGCGAACGACCCGAATCGTTTTCGCCGCGATCCTGCTGGGTTCGATGGGCGCGTGCGCCAACACGTGCTCGAAGTCCGAAGACACGCCGAAGGGCCCGGCGCCGGTGCAGACCGGCGTGGCCGGACGCGCCGAGAAATCGGGTGGGCGTCAGCCGCTCTTCTTGAACGCGCAAGACGGAGGCTGACGCGACGTCGATCGCGCCGCCGACGTGGCTGGAGGCCGCGTCGGGTGGGACTTTGGTGCGTGGTGCCTCGATTGGTGGCAAAATGCTCTCGATGCGCCATCGCTTTCTTGTCATCGTCGCCGCCGGCCTGTTCGGCGCCGGCGGAGCCGTCGGCCTCGCGTGCAGCTCGGACCCCTCGCCGACCGATCCGGGCGGCAAGGACGCCACGGTCTCGGAGGGCGGAGGCTCCGTCGACGCCGGAAAGGACCAAGAGGTCGGCGGTGAAGACGCGGGCAAACCCGAAGGCGGCGGCTGCTCGCCCGCCAAAGGCGCCTGCGACCTCGTGCTCCAGGACTGTCCCGACAAGGATGGTCTGAAGCAAGAGTGCGTGCCGAGGACGAGCGGCGCCACGATCTCCACCGTCTGCCAGAAGGCCCAGGCGTCGCAGCTCTTGCCGCAGGGGCGCGCGTGCTGCCCCAACGCCGCCGGAGGCAACCCGTGCCTGCCGGGGCTGTCGTGCATCGGCGCCGACTGCGTCGACGGCGGTCAGCCCTCGGGTCGCTGCTCGCCCTACTGCTGCCCGGGCAGCGACTCCCTCTGCGGCGCGAGCGCGCCCGAGGGCATCGCCGGAAGCTGCGACGTGCGGCTCGTCAGCGGCAAGGCCGAGATCGCCTACGTGTGCTCGTACAAGGAGCGGTGCAAGGTGTTCGGCGTCGAGCCGTGCAAGACCGCCGGGAGCGCCTGCGTCATCGAGGACAAGAACGGGACGTCGAGCTGCCAGCCCAACTTCAACCCGCCTCCGGCGCTGGCCCACCAGCCGTGCGGCGCGGGGACGAACAAGGACTGCGCCGACGGCATGGGCTGCTTCTCGACCGCCGACGGCGGCGGCGAGTGCTTGTGGTTCTGCCACACGCCGAACTCGGTGGTGCCTTTCGACGCGGGCGCCCTCGACGGCGGGCCCGGCAAGGGCGGCTGCCCGGTGGGTGAGACGTGCTCGGGCAAGCTGAACGCCGCCGAGTTCCCGGGGTGGGTCTCGGTCTGCCTCTGACGCGGTCCGCGTCGCGGGCTCGCGCGCCGCGGTGAGCCTCGTCGACGGGCCTCGCGCGCCGATCGCCTGCGCCCGCGGGCGCGCGTCGGCGCCGCCGGAAAGGTCGTGATTCTCTGCGCTTTTCTGGTGTATCCTCCGCCGCGATGGCCACCAAGAAGAAGCGCTCGAAGGCTGCGCCCGCGAAGAAGCCCGCCCCGAAGGCGCCCCCGCCGGCGAAGAAGAAGTCGGCGCCGAAGAAGGTCGGGGGCGCCGCGACCTCGAAGGCGAAGAAGGCGGCCGCGCCGAAGAAGGCGTCCGCGGCGAAGAAGCCCGCGGCGGCGAAGAAGCCCGCGGCGGCGAAGAAGCCCGCGGCCCGTGTCGCCGCGGCCCACAAACCCGCGCGCACCGATCTGTCGGGCACGTTCGCGTCGCTCCTCGACAAAGCTGCAAAGTACATCGAAACGCGCGGGGGGCACCTCGTCGTCGAGAAGGGGCTCAGCGACGCGGCGATCGACGCGCTGCGCAAGTCGATCAAGCCCCACTACGGCCACCTCGACTACCCGATGTCGCCCTCGTACCGCGCGTTCTTGAAGGGCTACGGCGGCGTCTACGTCGAGGGCGGGAGCTTCCACCCCGACACGTTCGCGATCCTCGGGCCGAAAGACGTCCAGAACGACACGCGCGAGATCGTCCACGTCCCGAAGGGCGTCGAGTGGGAGAACGAGCTCGACCAGCCGGTGAAGATCACGACCAACCACCTCGTCGCCTTCGCGTCGGCCGGGGACTCCGAGGGCCGCTGGTGCTTCGCGGTCGACCTGCCCGGCCCCGACGGCGAGCTGCCGGTGTTCTTCCACCACCAGGACGACCCCCGCTCGGCGCGGAACGCGAAGACGGGCGACTGGCTCTACTCGTCGGCGGCGAAGCCGTCGTACCCGGACTTCGTCTCGTGGCTCCGCGACTACGTCGACGAGCTCTGCGCGGACGCGCGGCGCTCGGGCCCGTCGGCCTACAGGCGCTGAGATGAGCGCCGAGCTCTCCGAGACCGACATCGACGTCGGGCTCTACCGCGTCCTCGGGGACGACGGGCGCGTCGACGCGACCCGCGATCCGGGCGTCCCGAAGGACGTCCTCCTCCGCGCCTACCGCGAGATGCGCCGGCTGCGCGTGCTCGACGCGCGCATGATCCTCCTGCAGCGCCAGGGCCGAGTGGGCTTCTACGGCGCGTGCACGGGGCAAGAGGCGACGCCGATCGCCACCGGGCTCGTCGCGCGTGAGGCCGACTGGGTGTTCCCCGCGCTGCGCGAGCAGAGCGTGATGCTCGTCCGCGGCTTCCCCCTGACGCAGTTCGTCGCCCAGGTGTTCGGCAACTCGGGCGACGTCCTCAAGGGGCGGCAGATGCCGAGCCACCAGTCGGGGCGCTCGGTGAACCAGGTGACGTGGTCGTCGAACATCGGCCCGCAGATCCCCCAGGCGGTGGGCGCGGCGATGGCGATGAAGGCCAAGAAGACGGGCGCGCTCGCGTTCGGCTTCATGGGCGACGGCGCCACGAGCCAGCCGGACTTCCACACCGCGATGCTCTTCGCGAAGCGCTTCGCGGCCCCTTGCGTGCTGGTGTGCCAGAACAACCACTGGTCGATCAGCGTCCCCACCGCGCGGCAGACCGCGGCTCGAACCATCGCCGTCAAGGGGCGCGCGTACGGCGTCCCGGCGGTGCGCGTCGACGGCAACGACTTCCTCGCGGTCTACAAGGTCCTCGGCGACGCCGCGCGGCGCGCGCGCGAGGGCGGCGGCCCCACCTTCGTCGAGTGCCTCACCTACCGCATCGGCGCCCACTCGACGAGCGACGACCCGACCCGCTACCGCTCCGACGCCGAGGTGGAGGCGTGGAAGAAGAAGGACCCGATCGATCGCCTCCGGCGCCACCTATCCGTCATGGGATATATCGACGACGCGCTCGAGAAGGCGATCGACGAGGAGGCGACGGCGGAGGTCGCCCAGGCGGTGAAGGCGGTCGAGGAGATGCCGGCCCTCCCCCGGCGCTCGATCTTCGAGGACGTGTACGCGGAGATGCCCTGGAACCTGCGGGAGCAGGCCGAGGCGCTCGAGAAGCTTCCCCCCGCGCCGTCGCACGGCTGACGTGAACGCGGGGTTTTCGGTGCCGGGTTTCGGCCCTACGACCCAACCAAGGAGTCTCTGGAGATGGCGACGCGAACGTACGACGCGGTGGTGATCGGTGGCGGCCCGGGCGGTTACGTGTGCTCGATCCGGCTGGGGCAGCTGAAGCAGAAGGTCCTCTGCGTGGAGAAGGACGAGGTCGGCGGCGTCTGCCTCAACTGGGGGTGCGTGCCGTCGAAGGCGCTCATCGCCGCGAGCCACACGTACGAGAAGGCGAAGAACGGCGCCACGATGGGCCTCGTCTGCGACAACGTCCGCGTCGACGTCGACAAGATGCAGGACTGGAAGGGCGGCATCGTCAAGAAGCTCACGAGCGGGATCCGCGGGCTCTTCAAGGGCAACGGCGTCGACCTCACGATGGGTGAGGCGCGCGTCGTCGGGCGCAACAAGGTGGAGATCAAGACCAAGGAGGGCACCGAGATCGTCGAGGCCACCAAGGCCATCGTCGTCGCGACCGGCAGCTCGACCATCGAGATCCCCACGTTCAAGTTCGACGGCAAGCAGGTGATCGGCGCCAAGGAGGCGGTGAGCCTGCGCCACGTGCCGAAGCGGCTGCTGGTCATCGGCGGCGGCGTCATCGGCCTCGAGCTCGGGTGCGTCTACCAGAAGCTCGGGTCCGACCTCACCGTGGTGGAGGCGACGCCGACCTTGCTGCCCGGCACCGACGCCGACCTCACCGCCGTCGTCGAGAAGAAGCTCGTCAAGCACGGCGCGAAGATCAAGAAGGGCACGAAGGCGGTGGGCTACGAGCGCCAGGCCGACGGCTCGCTCGCGGTGAAGCTCGACCTCGGCGACGGCAAGTTCGACACCGTGGTCACCGACTGCGTCCTCGTGGCGGTGGGCATGCGCCCGAACGGGGCGGGCCTCGGGCTCGAGGAGCTCGGCGTGAAGGTCGAGCGCGGCTTCGTCCCCACCGACCAATACGGGCGCACCAACGTCGAGGGCATCTACGCCATCGGCGACGTCTCGGGGGTCCCGATGCTCGCGCACAAGGCGAGCAAGGAGGGGGAGGTCGTCGCGGAGATCATCGCCGGCCACAAGGCCGCGAAGGACTGGGTGGGGATCCCCGCGGCGATCTTCACCGATCCGGAGATCGCGGTGGTCGGCGTCTCCGAGGAGGAGGCCAAGAAGCGCGGCCTCGAGGTGCGGATCGGCAAGTTCCCGTTCGCCGCCCTCGGGCGCGCGATGGCGGTCAACGAGACCGAGGGCTTCTTCAAAGTCGTGGCCGACAAGAACACCCACGAGGTCCTCGGCGTGCACATCGTGGGCCCCGAGGCGAGCGACCTCATCAGCGAGGGCGCGCTCGCGCTCGAGATGCACGCGTTCCTCGAGGACATCGGGCTCACCATCCACCCGCACCCCACGTTGGGCGAAGGGTTGATGGAGGCGTCGATGGCGGGCTTGGGCCACGCCATCCACGTCATGAACCGCTGACGGCGCGAGGGCCGCACCCCGCAAATTCGTTGGCTGGCCCACGAAATCCGAGGGCGGCGGCCCGCAGATTCGTCGGCCAGCCCGCGATCTCGGCGCCAGCCCCGTGATTTTGGAGGGTGGGGTGCCGCAAATTCGTGGGCTGGCCCACGAATTGCGAGGGTGGGATTCGTGGGCTGGCCCACGAATTTCGAGGCTAGGGGAGGCTAGGGGCCCGCGAGCTCGCGGGCTGCCCACGAATCTCGAGGCGGACGTTGGTTGGCTCGCCAACGAAATCCGACGGCAGCGCCTGGCTCCGATCGCGAAATAACCGGAGGCCGAGGGACGACGATCAGCGGCGGCCCTTGAAGCCCATCATGTTCTGCACGACGGACTCGCTCTCCTCGGCGATCGCCGCCTCCTCGCGCGCGCGGTCGCGGCAGTCCTCGCACATCTTCTTCGACTTCCCGCCCGCCTTCACAGTGACGAGCTTGTCGACTTCGTTGTCGCACTCTTTGCAGGTCGCCATGGGAGCCATTGTAGCCGCCTTCGGGCGCGATCGCCCCGCGCGGGCGATCGCCTCGCGCCGCCGCGCCCCGGCCGGCGCCGGTGGCCGCAACCTGGTGATCTCAGGGAACAAAATCAGGGGGTTACGACGTTGTCCCCACGGGTTACATTGGTGAGGTCGTCCTCGGAGGAAATGGCAATGGGCATCTTCGATCGCATGGGCAAGGTCATCTCGAGCAACATGAACTCGCTGCTCGACAAGGCGGAGGATGACAAGAAGCTCATCGAGCTGAACCTCGACGAGATGGGGGAGCAGATCAAAGAGGGCCGGCAGGACGTCATCACGGCCATCGCCGCCGAAAAGCAGCTCAAGAAGAAGGTCGACGACCTCCGCTCCGAGGCCGAAAAGTGGGAGAAGCGCGCCGAGCTCGCCCTCAAGACCGACGACGAAGCGCTCGCGCGCGAGGCCCTCAAGCAGAAGAAGCGGGTCTCGGCCGAGATCGAGACGACCGAGAGCGCGCGCCTCGAGCAGCGCGACACCGCCCTCAAGATGAAGGCGGAGCTCGATCGCATGTCCGAGAAGCTCGAAGAGCTGAAGATGCGCAAGGGCACGATCGTCGCCCGCGCGCAGCAGGCTCGCGGTGGCTCGTCGGATCTCGGCACCCGCGGCGGCTCGAGCGCGTTCGACAACTTCCGCCAGCTCGAGGAGAAGATCGAGGGGCGCGAGCAAGAGGGCCTCGCGATGGACGAGGTCGAAGAGGCGCTCGGCAAGGGGAAGCGAAGCGAGGACCTCGAGTCGAAGTTCCGCGACCTCGAGCGCTCGATGAAGGGCGGGGGCGACGGCGGCGGCGGCGGCGGGGGAAAGAGCGACATCGACGACGAGCTCGCGGCGCTGAAGAAGCGCATCCGCGTCTGAGTCGACGAGGTGGTCCCTCCTCCCATGCCGCTCCGCGAGAGCTCTCTCCTCCATCCACGTCGCGCTCGCGAGTCGCTGGCCGCGACGCGAGCGCGCTGAGTCTGCGTGGCCGACCGAATCGTCATCGCCTACCGACTGCCCATCCAGCCGCCCGAGGCGGCGGTCGGGCGCGCGCACCTCGAGCGCATGCGGGCCCTCATGCTCCGCGTCGACGCCCGCAGCGGGACGCTGGTCGCGTGGAGCGCGACCCACGCCGTCTTCGCGTTCCCGCCCGAGGCCGTCGAGGACGTGGTCGGCCTCGCGCGCACCCGCGGCGAGGAGTCGATGGGCGACGAAGCGCCGTTCGCGATCGGCGTGTCCCAAGGGGAGATCACCTCGCTCGCGCCCGAGGGCGGCCAAGGCGATCTCGCGTGGGGAATGCCCATCGTCGCCGCGGTGTCGCTGGCGCAGGTCGCGCGCCCGGGGGAGGTCGTGGTCGGCGAGACGGTCAAGGCGCTCCGCACCGGCAAGCTGCTCACCACGAGCGCGCGTCGAACGCGCGAGGCGGGGGTTCGGGTGCGGGGCGCTGTGCTCGACACCGCGCAGCCCTGGAGGCGTGACGCGGAGGGCCGCGTGGGGCGGCTCAAGGTGCCGGAGCTCGTGGCGGTCGAAGAGCCCTCGTCGCTCGTGTGGATGCCGGGCACGCTCAGCGTGCTCCGCGCCGATCCGGGCCTCGGCGGCACACGGATGCTCCGCGAGGTCGCGACCCACGTCGGCCCCGCGCCCACCTTGAGCCTCGCCCCCAGCGGCAGCGGCCTCGAGCCTCTCGGCGCGCTCCGGCGGGCGATCGGGCGCGCGCTCGCCGGCGACGTGAGCCCGTTCTTGATGGAGCTCTTGCCGCAGGTCGAGATGCTCAGCTCCGGCGACGGCATCACGCTCGAGTCGGCGGCGAAGATCATCAACGCCTTCCTCTGGCCCAAATCGGCCTCGACCTCGGGGGCGCTGCTCGTCGACGACGCCCAAGACGTCGACTCGACGAGCCTGGCGGCGTGCGCGCAGGCGATCAAGACCGCCGAGCGCGGGTTCACGTTCGTCGTGCGGCTGGACGCGACGTGCCCGCCGCCGCCCGAGGTGGCCGAGCTCGAGCGCGGCCCCGAGATCGAGCTCAAGCCGATGTCGGAGGAGCAAGGAGGCGCGCTCGCGGCGGGGGCGTTCGGCGGCCAGCTCGACCCGCTCGCGCGCAAGCGGTGGGCGCGGCTCGGCGGTCAGTCGCCGCTCGCGATCGTCGAGTCGATCACGCTCGGCGTCGCCTCCGGCGAGATCGTGTGGACCGAGGAGATCGCCAAGCCTCGTCGGCGCTCGGCGGGTCGAGGGCGCCCGCGGCCCGCGCGCCAGTGGATCACGCTGCGCGCCGGCGACCTGCCCGAGGCGCAGAAGGTCCTCTTGTGCACGGTGGCGCTCCTCGGCGGCGAGGTCGGTGCCGAGCGCTTGCAGCGCATCATGCGGCGCGTCGACCCCTCGCTCTCGGCGATCGAAGGGCACGTCTCCGAGCTCTTCCGCGGGCGGTGGATGAGCTCTCCGCAGGCCGACTGGGTGGCGCTGCCGTCGAGGAGCCACAAAGACGCCCTCTGGGACATCGTCGACGGGCCGCGCCGCGCGCTCCTGCACAAGGCGATCGCCGACGTGATCGTGGACGAGGAGGGGCGCCTCGGCCGAGCGGAGGCCGCCTTCCACGCGGCGCGCGCGGGGGAGGGGCCGCGCGCGGCCGCGCTGGCGCTCGCGGTCGCGACCGCGGCGTCGGAGCTCGGCTTCGAGCAGACGAGCACGCGCCTCGTCGCCTTCGCGAAGGAGCAAGACCCCACGTGCGAGGCGCGGGCCCAGGCCCACCTGCGCTCGTCCATCCCCGCGGCGCGGGAGGGCAACCTGCCGCGCGTCGAGATCCCCATCGAGGGCGCCGCGCTGTCGAAGGACATCGTGGAGCTGCCGACCCACGAGCCGCCGGTGGAGCCCGCCGCGGAGTCGGTCGCTCCCGCGACGGAGATCTCGGTGCCCCCTCCGGCGGTCGAGGCGCCCATCCGCGCGGCCAAGCCCGACGACGACGGGATTTCGGTCGTGGTCACCGCCCCGATCCAGGAGAAGGGCACTCCCGTCGAGGGCGAGTCGGAGGCCGACCGCGACTCGGAGCCGCCGACCCTCGCGAAGCTCGATGGCTCTCCGCTGTCGGAGCCGGGCGCGCTGCCGAAGCTCGAGCCGGCCCCGTCGCCGCCGGTCCCGCTGGTTCGCGAGAAGCCCAAGGCCGCGCCCCAGGCGCCGCCCGCCGCCGAGGCGTCGGCCTCGGTCGGCGAGCTCCCGTTGCCCCAGCAGCTCACCGAGCTCGCGAAGCACGCCGTGCTCAGCGCCGACACGTCGGCCCTCGAGAAATGGATCGACGGCCTCGCCGCGGTGGGGGAGAAGGTCGCGTTCACGGACCGCATGCGCGCCATCGCCCGCATGAGCCGCGGTGACATCGGCGACGCGCTGCGAGTGTTGCGTCGGGCCAGGGTGTCGCTCGACCCGCAGGCGAAGGCGCTGCGCTGCCAGACGTCGCTCGCGCTCGGCCTCGCGCTCGCGTCCGCGGGGCGCGTCGACGACGCGCTGCTCGAGGGCCTCGACGCCCTGGCGCGCGCGCGCGAGACCTCCGACGACCGCGGCGCGCGCGCGTGCCTGTCGTTCCTCGCCCGCTTGTACGCGGCGGTGGGGCGGCCCGAAGACGCAGACCGATTGCGGCCGCCCGCGATCGTGGCCGGCGCCTGACGGCGCGGGCGGGGCCGGCGCCGCCCGCTTCGCCCGGCGGGGTCAGCCGCCGCGCTTGTCCCGCTCGGCCTCGTCCCACGCTTCGCGCACGATCTCGGCGACGGCCTCGTACAGCGCCTCGGGGATCGCCTGCCCGATCTCGAGCTCGGCGAGCGCGCGCGCGAGGGGCACGTCCCGCAGCACCGGGACGCCGTACGCGCGCGCCGCGTCGACGATGCGCCTCGCGAGGTCCCCCTCGCCGGTCGCGACGACGACGGGAGCCTCGTCGCCCGACTCCTCGTCGTAGCGGAGGGCGGTCGCGAGGTGCGTGGGGTTGACGACGACGACGGTGGCTTGCTTCACGTTGGCGACCGCGATCGACGCGAGCATCTCGTGGTGCGCGCGCTCGCGCGCCGCCTTCTGGTGCGGATCGCCCTCCGACTCTTTGTGCTCCCGCTTCACCTCGTCTTTGCTCATCATGAGGCGCTTTCTCCAGGAGTATCGGGTAATTCCAAGGTCGACGACCGCGAGCGCGAGGCCGACGAGCGCGCACTGGCGCGCGGTCGTGAGGGCGACGCCCGAGAGCGCCATCGCCGCGTCGACGCTCCCCGCCGCGTGGGCGAGATCGGGCAGCGCGGCGCGGAGGTTCTTCTGCGCGAGGTACGTCGCGACGGCGAGGCCGACGAACGCCCGCAGCACGGAGAAGAGGCGCTCCTTGGAGACGAGGTTCGCGAGGCCGGTGATCGGGTTCAGCTTCTCGAGCTTGGGGGAGAGGCGCTTCGTGGCGATGACACCGCCGGTCTGGACGTACGCCGCGACGCCGCTCGCCACCGCGCACACGAGGAGGATCGGCACGACGAGGCCGAGGACGTCGGTGGCGAGCCGCCAGGCGTCGAAGGCGGCGACGGGGCTCGGAGCCCGCGCGGCGTCGATCGCCGATCGGAGCCCGTCGTGGGACGTTCGAACCAACGCCGCGACCGCGGCGGGGACGACGCCGAGCGCCGCGAGGAACGCGACGCCTTGGCCGAGGGCGGGCGCGATGCCGCTGTCGCCCTCCTCGCGCGCCTTCTTCAGGCGCTTCGGCGTCGCCTCCTCGGTCTTGTCGCTCACCGCCTCGCCTTGGCCTTCTTGCGGGGCTTCGCCGCGGGCTTGCCGCGCGCCGCCTGGGCCTTGGCGCCCTTCTTGGCGCCGTTGCGGCGCACGGGCCTCTGGGTGGCCTTCTTGGCGCTCTTCTTGGCGGCGGGCTGACGCGTGCGCCGCTCGCCGCTCTTCTTGGTCGCGGCCTTCGCGGCGGCCTTCTTGGCGTGCTTCTTGGCGGCGGGCTTCGAGTCGCTCTTCTTGGCGGCGGGCGCCTGGCGCGCCGGCTCCTTGGCGGGCGCGTCGACCTCTTCGCGCGGGGTCGCGCGCGTCGCCGGCGTCGCCTCGACGGGCCTGCGCGGCTTGCGCTCGGTCGTCGGCTCTTCGAGGTCGTCCTCCGAGAGCGTCACGCCCTTGCGCCCCCGCTCGACGAGGCCGAGCAGATCGTAGACGAGCCGCTGCACGCCCTCGCCCGTCGCGGCCGAGACGAGGTGGAGCGGCCTCTTCGCCTTGGCGAAGATCGGCTTCGCGCGCTCGAACGCCTCGCGGACCTCCGGCAGATCGGCCTTGCTCATGACGACGAGGGTGGGGCGCTTCGCGAGCTCGGGGTCGAAGGCCTCGAGCTCGCGGGTGAGCGCGAGGTAGTCTTCCCAGGGCTCGCGCCCCTCGGCCGGGTCGACGGTGACGATGTGGAGGAGCGCGCGGGTGCGCTCGACGTGCTTCAGGAAGCGGATCCCGAGGCCCGCGCCGTCGGCGGCCCCGGGGATGAGCCCGGGGATGTCGGCGATGACGAAGGCCTTCTCGTCGTCGACGCGCACCATGCCGAGGTGCGGCTCGAGGGTCGTGAACGGGTAGTCGGCCACCTTGGGGCGGGCCCGCGAGACGGCGCGGATGAACGTCGACTTGCCGACGTTGGGGAACCCGAGGAGGCCGACGTCGGCCATCACCTTGAGCTCGAGCCGAAGATCCCGCTCCTGGCCCAGCCCGCCGGGCTCCGCGCGGCGGGGCGCGCGGTCCTCGGGGGTGGCGAAGTGGATGTTGCCGCGCCCCCCGCGCCCGCCGTGGGCGACGACGACGCGCATCGTGGGCTCGGCGAGGTCGAAGAGGAGCTCGCCGGAGGCCTCGTCGAAGATCTGGGTCCCGACCGGGACGCGGCAGACGAGGTCGGCGCCGCCGCGGCCGTAGCAGTCCGAGCCCATCCCGTTTTCGCCGTCTTTGGCCTTCAGCGCGTGGACGTGGGCGAAGTCGAGGAGGGTCGACAGGCCCTCGTCGGTCTCGAAGATCACGTCGCCGCCGCGGCCGCCGTCGCCGCCGGAGGGGCCACCGAAGGGCACGAACTTCTCGCGGCGGAACGCCACCGCGCCGTTGCCGCCGCGCCCGGCGACCACCTTCACTCGGCAAGAATCGACGAATTTCACGGGCCTACGTCTACCACGGGACGGGGGCAGCCGCCGAGGCCGAGCGGCGGCCCCGCGCGACGGCGCCCCCGCCGCGCCCCCGCGCGCCTCCGGGGTGTTGTAGAAAGGACGGAGGATGAAGGTCCATCACGTCTCGTGCGCGACGATGTGCCCCGCGTCTCGCCGGCTCGTCAACGGCGTCGGCGGCTACCTCGAAACTGGCGAGATGTGCTGCCACGTCCTCATCGTCGAGACCGACCGCGACGGCATCGTGCTCGTCGACACCGGTCTCGGCACCGCCGACGTCGCGGACCCCAAGCGCCGGCTCGGGGCGCCCTTCGTCGCCGCGACGCGGCCCCGGCTCGCGGTCGAGGAGACCGCCCTGCGGAGGGTGGAGGCGCTCGGGCACTCCCTCCGCGACGTCCGCCACGTGGTGCCGACGCACCTCGATCTCGACCACGCGGGGGGGCTCTCCGACTTCCCCGACGCCGACGTGCACGTCCACGCCGCCGAGCTCGCGGCCGCGACCACTCGCCCCACCCGCCACGACCGCATGCGCTACCGCCCGATCCAGCTCGCCCACGGGCCGAAGTGGGTGGAGTACTCGGAGGAGGGCGAAGACTGGATGGGCTTCCGGCGCGTGCGCGCGATCGCCGAGGACGTCTACCTCGTGCCGACCCCCGGCCACTCGCGCGGTCACGTCGCGGTCGCGGTCCGAGACGGCGACCGCTGGCTCCTCCATTGCGGTGACGCGTATTTCTTCCACGGCGAGGTGGACGGCGAGGCGCCGTGCCCGCCGGGCCTGACGTTCTTCCAGTGGTACGTCGCGTACGACGACGCCGCGCGGAAGGCGAACCGCGACCGATTGCGTGCGCTCTACACCCGAACGTCCGGCTCGGGCGAGGTCGCGCTCTTCTCGGCGCACTGCCCCGTCGAGCTCGCGCGCTTCGAGAAGGGCTCCGGCGGGGCGACGATCGGCGCATGAAGCGCGCCGCCGCCCTCCTCGCCGCCGTCGGCGCGCTCGCGCCCATCGGCGCCGCCCGCGCCGCCGACGTCCCGGTCGCGAGCGCGGCCGAGCTCGCCGCCGCCCTCGGCGCGGCCAAGGCCGGTGACACCATCGTCCTCGCGGCGGGCACGTACGACCTCACCGACGCCTCCTGCCGCGCCGACGGGACGGCCGCCGCGCCCATCACGGTGCGATCGGCGTCGCCGCTGGCGGCGAAGGTGCGCTTCTCGGGCGTCGAAGGCTTCAAGGTCACCGGCGCCAGCTGGCGCTTCGAGGGCCTCGACGTCCAGGGCGTGTGCGCGACCGACTCGGCCTGCGAGCACGCGTTCCACGTGAGCGGAGGGGCGACGGGCTTCGAGCTCCGCGGCAGCCGGGTCGTCGACTTCAACGCCCAGCTCAAGGTCAACTCGGCGCGCGACGCCGGCGGCGTCATGCGCACGCCTCACGGGGGCCTCGTCGAGGGCAACGAGCTCTACGACACCCACGCCCGCGCGACCGGCAACCCGACGACGAAGCTGAACATCGACACCGGTGACGGCTGGGTGGTCCGCGCGAACTTCATCCACGACTTCCAGAAGGGCGGGGGCGACAACGTCTCGTACGGCGCCTTCATGAAGAGCGGAGGCAAGGGCGGCGTCTTCGAGCGGAACCTCGTCTGGTGCGAGCGCACGCTGAAGGGCGGGGTGACGATCGGCCTTTCGTTCGGCGGGGGGGGCACCGCGAACGAGTTCTGCGCGCCCGCCTTCGACCCGGGCAAGCCGTGCGATCCCGAGCACACCGGCGGGACGATGCGGAACAACGTCGTCGTCGGCTGCAGCGACGTCGGCATCTACCTGAACCGCAGCCAGTCGACGAAGATCCTGCACAATACACTCATCGCGACGAGCGGCGTCGACTTCCGCTACGCGAGCTCCACGGGGGAGGCGCGCGGGAACGTCCTCGCCGGGAAGATCCGCGCGCGCGACGGGGCCTCCTTCACCGCCGTCGACAACCTCACCGACGTCCCGAGCGCGGACTTCGCGAGCTGGTACGTCGACCCCACCGCGGCCGATCTCCGGAAGAAGGGCGACCTCGGGGCGCTGGTCGACCTCGCGTCGCAGGCCTCCGTCACCGACGACTTCTGCGGGCGCGCCCGCGCCGGCAAACACGACCTCGGCGCGGTGGAGCACTCGCTCGGTGACTGCGACACGACTCGGGTGTACCCCGGAGGCCCGGGCGGCGGCTTTGGCGCCGACGGCGGCGCGGCGGGCTCGGACGGCGGAGGAGGGTCGT
>JAEUKG010000613.1 GCA_016794325.1 Myxococcales bacterium
GGCCAGTGCAAGTGCCTTCCCAAGACGTGCAAAGAGGTCGGCGCGCAGTGCGGCGCCGTCGCTGACGGGTGCGGTGGCCAAATCTACTGCGGCGAGTGCGGGGGCGCGGCCCCCGTCGACGCCGGAGCCGACGCGCGCGCCGGTGACGCGGGCGACGCGGGCGCGGTCGCCGCGCTCCGCTGCGGCGCCGAGAACGTGTGCACGACCGCCCCGTGCGTGCCCAAGAAGCCGAGCGAGGCGTGCTTCGACCCCAAGGTGCGCCTCTGCGGGCAACACTCCGACGGCTGCGGCGGCGTGGTCGACTGCGGCACCAGCGCGTGCAGCGGGGTGGGCGAGAGCTGCGGCGGCGGGGGCAAGGCGGGCCAGTGCGGCTGCAAGCCGCTGCCGTCGTGCTACGGCAACTGCTCCTCGAGCTGCTCCGACGGCTGCGGCGGCACCCGGAAGTGCAACTGCAACAACTGCAAGTGACGCTGGTGACCCGCGGGAGGGCGCCGGGCGCGCCCTCGGCGACCCCTCAAGGGCCGGTGCGCGTCACGTAGAAGTAGTCGCGGTAGAACGAGATCCCGACGTATTCGTTCGGCTTGAAGACGCAGGGGATGAGCGACGACCCCGCCGCCGGCGCGCCGCCTTTGTGGCCGTAGAAGAGGTACCGGGGGAAGGCCCAGTTGACGTCGAGCTCCGCGACGTCGTGCGCGCCCGCGGCCGCGAGCGCCTGCCCGAGGGTCTGCGCGGTCAGGCCGTCGCCGGAGCCGTAGAAGAGGATCTTCTTGTCCTTCGACAGGCCGATGCCGGAGCGTCGGATCACCGTGCCGCCGTCGACCGCGGCCCCGAAGCTCTTGGTCGACTCGTTCAGGTCCTTGTTGAGGACGCCCTGCTCGACCAGGCACGGCGGCGTCTGCCGGTAGCTCTGCATCGCGGCGTCGGTGTCGGCGATGCTCTTCCAGGTGCGGATGGCGATGGATCCGTCCTTGTAGAGTGCAAGCGTGCAGGATGCATCTTTCGGCGGGAGGAGGACGAGGCCGTCGACCTTCATCCCGAAGTGCCCGTGGATCGCCTGCCAGCCGCCGTTGAAGGCGGCGATGAGGCTCGCGTGGTCGGCCTCGGGGATCTTGCCGGGCCGCTGGGCGCGCTTCACCGTCTCCGAGGCCGGCTCGTCGGTGCCGGCCACGCTCGTGATCTTCACCTTCTCGAGGTCCATCGCCACGATCGCCACCGCCGAGAACGTGCGCTTCGCGTCGGGGTGGATGAGCGTCTTGGCCATCACGGGCGGCGCGTTCGGGTGGACGTCGTCGGCGATCGGGATCCAGACGCCGTCGTTCTTTCCGGCGACCTCGGCGACGGGGGGCTTGGCGGCGGGCGGCGGGAAGGTGGGCGCCGCGGCGGGCGCGCCGCCGTCGCCGCTCACCGGCACCGGCACCGGCGGCGGGGGCAACACCGGCTCCTGCCAATATTGCTTCGGCGCGGCGTCCTTGTAGCGCCAGCGGTTGACCGCGTCCTGGGCGGTGTAGGCCTGGTCCTCGACCCAGGCGACGGCCTCGGGGCCGAGCACGGCGCGCGCGCCGTCGGCGAGGGCGGGGCCGAGCCAGGGCACCTTCTGGATCGCGATCCAGAGCGCGAGGAGGGAGACGAGCGAGACCCCGGCCGCGATCCCGAGCGCGCGCCCGATGCGCCGCTTCTTGGGCTTCGCGGGCTTCTTCACGATCGCGGGCTCCTTGGCGACGAACGACGGAGGCGCCAGGCGCTCGGTCTCGCCGCTCTGCTGCGTGACCGGCTCCTCGGTGGGGACCTGAGATTCGCTGATGGGCGCCATTTCCGGTGCTCGAACGCTCGGCAGCGCCGCCGCGCATCCTTCGAGCGATGATAACGCGCGGCGCTCCTACCCGCTACCACACCCGAAACGAGGCGCGGTAGGCGATGATCGTCCAGATCGGGAGGCGCAGCACCGAGTAGCCGAACTCCGGGTCCCCGGGCCGGACGAGGAGCGAGGCGAACAGGAGGTCGTCGCGCTTGAACAAGCCGACCCGCGAGACGAGGTTCGCGCCCACCGCGACCTCGCGGACGCGGCCGCCGTCGCGCGGCATGTCCATGAAGCGCAAGGTGGGCCCGAACGCGCCGAACCTCGAGCTGCGCGCGTAGAGCGTGCTGTCGGCGCGGTAGAGCACGCCGCCGTCGTGGACGTTCGCGTGGAACCAGTCGTACGCGCCGGCGGGGCTGTCCTCCCAGCGGACGGTGTGCATCGTCACGAAGAAGAGCGACTCGAGGGGGACGGTGAGCCGGGCGCGCCCCTCCGCGAACGGCCAGACCTCGGCGGTGGCTTGCCCCCCCTGCTCGAGGTCGGTGCGCGCCTGGCGCGAGAGCTCCTTGCCCGGCGCGGCGCGGGTGGTGCGCCACGCGTCGCGGTATCCGCCGGTCGCGCCGAGGGTGAGGAACATGAGGCGCGCCTCGGCGTGGCCTGCCACCTCGCCGAACCCGAGCGACGCGAGCGAGCTCGCGCGCAGGTGCACCATCCCCGTGCCTTCGTCCTCGATGGGGAGCCGGAGCTCGAGCGCCCCTTGCACCCCGAGGGTGAAGGCGTCGCCGGTCGCCCAGAGGCCGCGTTTGGGCGGGTCGAGCGCGTAGTCCCGCGGCTGCTTCGGCGCGGCGGTGGCGGCGCCGCTCACGGTGAGCGCCCCCGCGAGCGCGGCGAGCGCGGCGAGCGCGGCCGCCGTGCGGGTAGTGGTTGCGGCCCTCCCCATCCTCGCTAAAGTCGCAGACCGTGCGCGCCGTGACAAGGCTCCTCGCGGCGACCGCCGCAATCGTGTCGGCGATCGCCATGGTCGGCCAAGCGTGCAAGCCCGTCGAGGTGATCGAGCCGCCCGACGCCGGCCTCAAGGAGTGCAAGCCGGGGCCGGTGCCGTTCTGCGCGCCGGCGGCGCCCAACGATCCCGGGTGCTCGAGCGACGACCCGTCGAGCAAGCTCCTCGCGGAGCTGCCGCGAGCCACGAAGTACCCGCCCGGCTGCGCCATCAACTTCGTGGGGGGGCGCGACACCGGCGGCGACTGCGTGCTCGCCGGGATCTGCCGCTGCGTGGGCGGCGACGCCGGCACCGCCGTCGCCGCCGACGGGGCCGTCATCGACCTCTCGTCCGCCGTGCGCTGGACGTGTTATCCATAGGCTCCATGGAAGAGTCACGACGGCGTTTTCTCGCGCGAATCGGCACCACCGCAGCCGCCGGCTGCATCTTGGCGACGCTCGGCGGCTGCAGCGACGGCGAGGGCCAGTCGCCCGCGACCGGCCCCGTGCCCGCGGGCAACGTGAAGGACCTCGCGAAGGGGACGGTGAAGTTCGTCTCCGGCAAGCCGGTGATCCTCGGCCGCGACGATCAAGGCGTCTACGCGCTGTCGTCGATCTGCACGCACGACCAGTGCGACATGTCGAAGAACGGCACCATCGGCACCGACACCATCCAGTGCGACTGCCACGGCTCCCGCTTCGACAAGAACGGCAAGGTCACCAAGGGCCCGGCCTCGTCGGACCTCGATCACTACAAGGTCGAGATCGCCGCCAACGGCGACATCACCGTCCAGGCGAGCGAGAAGGTCGCGGCGACGGCGCGCACCGCGGTCCCTGGCTGATCGTGGCGTGACGGCGGTCCGCGTCGCCACGTTCAACGTGAACAGCCTCCGCGCCCGCGAGGCCCGCGTGCTCGCGTGGCTCGAGCGGACGCGGCCCGACGTCGTGCTCCTGCAGGAGCTCAAGCTCGAGGACGACAAGTTCCCGGACGTGGTCTTCCGGGGCGCGGGCTACGGCGCCGCGGTGTACGGGCAGAAGACGTACAACGGGGTCGCGATCCTCTCGCGCCACCCGCTCGCCGAGGTGTCGCGCGGCTTCGGCGACGGCGTCGTCGATCCCCAGGCCCGGTTCGTGTGCGCGCGCACCGCGGGGCTCCTCGTGGCGAGCGTCTACGTCCCCAACGGCGAGAGCGTCGGATCCGACAAATACCGCTACAAGCTCGCGTTCTTCGAGCGGCTCGCGGCGTGGGCTCGACCCCGAGTCGCGGCCGGCGAGCCGCTCGTGATCGGCGGCGACTACAACGTCGCGCCGGGCGATCTCGACGCCCACGATCCCTACGCGTGGCGCGGGAGGCTCCTCTTCTCGGACGAAGAGCGCGCGGCGTTCGCCGAGCTCCGCGCGACCGGGCTCCACGACGTGGTGCGCGAGCGGAACCCGGGCGCGAAGCTCTATACCTGGTGGGATTATCGGCTCGGGGCCTTCGCCAAGGACCGGGGCCTGCGGATCGACCACCTCCTCGCGGCGAGCGCGGTCGCGGCCCGCGCCACCGCGGCCGGCGTCGATCGCGACGAGCGCGACGACCGAGGGCCGCGTCCGCCGAGCGACCACGCCCCCGCGTGGATCGAGATCGCGGCGTAGCCCGCCCCGCCGATCAGCGGACGTCGACGCGCGAGTCGGGGGCCTGGGCGACGGCGCCGCCGAGGAGCTGGCCGCGCTCGTCGGAGATCGCCCACGCGTGCCCCACGAACGTCGCCTGGACCTGCGTCGCGCCGGGCCGCAGGACGAAGTAGCGCCGCCGGCCGCCGCGGAAGTCGATCCAGTCGACCGCGACCTCGCCCGCGCGGTGGTTGGCGAAGAGCACGGTCGTCGCCTGGTTGCTCGGGGGCGAGGCGGACGGGAGCTGCCCCGCCGGGAGCCACGCGCTCACCGCGCTCGCCGGGGCGAGCGGGGGCGCGGAGGAAGGCCACGCGAACGCGCCCGCGGCGCGGGGGTCGAAGCCGGCGAGGTGGGCCCGGCCCTCGGCCGAGCGCCGCGACGGCCGGACGTAGCGCCACGTCCCGTCGCCGTAGACCTCGCGCAGGAGCGCCGCGACCTCCTTGTCGTAGGCCACGAGCTTGGCCCGGGTGTCGATCGGCCCGTGCTCGGCGTCGTTGGCGCGGTTGGTGTCGAACCACGACTGCGTCGCCTCGGCCCAGTACTCGTCCTCGTTGGTGCCCGCGTAGGTCCCGGCCCAGAGGCCCGCGGCTCGCGCGTGGGCGTAGGCCGCCGAGAGGCGCCGCGGGAAGGTGGGGTCCACGACGGCGACGCCGTGCTGGTGGATGGTGTGGGCGATCTCGTGCACGAGGATGCTCTCGGTCGAGTAGGGATCGCCGGGGAGCTCGAGGAGGTTCTCCTCCGCGGCGCTGGTCGCCGGCCGGGCGAGGGTGGCGCCGAGCCCGCGCGCCCGGCGGTCCCAGTAGGCCTTGGGGGTGAGGTCGGCGTGCTCGGGTACGTCGGTCGTCATCTCGGTCTTGGCCATGACGACGAGGCGGATGCCGCGCCTGGCGATCGCGGCGAGGACGTCGGGCCGGTGGCCGATCATGCTCTGCACCACGTAGCTCGCCTCGCGGAGGGCGTGGTCGCTCACCGCCCGCGAGCCGAGGACGGGGAGGCCGCCCGAATCCATGTACTTTGCATATGCGGGGGACAGCCGGAGCGAGCTCACGAGGGCGGCCGGCGGCGGGGGGAGCGCCGGCGAGGCCGAGCGCGCGAGCGCGGGCGAGGCCGAACGCGCGAGCGCGGGGGCCGGAGCGCGGGCGCCCTCGTCGGCCGAGGCGTCGGTGAGGCCGACGGCGCAGAGCCCCGCGAGGATGGGACCGATCGACCGGGGGAGGCGCGATTTCACCGGCCGTTGGACGGGGCCGCCGACCGCGGGATTCAAGGGCGCGCCGCGACGTGTCGCGCTATCTTCCTGACGGCCGCGCTCGAGCTGATTCGGACCGGTGGGCGACGGAGGACGAGGTGCTGATCACGGCGACGTTCGACTATCGGATCGAGCTTCGTGACGGCGAGCTCGTCCCCTGGCTCGCTTCGCCGGCGCCGATGCTGGCCATCGCCGACGTGGTCGCGGCGCTCCCGTTGTTCGAGGGGGTGCGGTTCGGGGGGCGCGACGCGATGAAGCCGTGCCGCCCCGACGCCGCGAGCGCCCGCGCGCTCGCCGGCGTCGCGCGGGAGACCGTGGTGGAGCTGCAG
>JAEUKG010000636.1 GCA_016794325.1 Myxococcales bacterium
TCCCACTCCCAGGTCGTCTTGTAGGTCTCGCCGAGGATGCGCTGGCTCGCGGGGTGCCCTTTGAGGTGGGCCTCCACGTCGGCGATCCATACGCGTGCATCTTGCACCATTCCCTGGTGGGCGAGCACGTCGGCCATGAGCTGCGACGCCATCGCCCGGTCGCGCGGGGCCTTGGCCGACTGGACCGCCAGGAGCGCGACGTCGCGCGCCTCGTCGAGGCGCTCCTGGACGTGGTGCGAGAGACCGAGCGCGTAGTCGTAGGTGCTCCGCCAGGAGCGAGCCTCGGCGCGCGCCGGCACCTCCCCGAGGAGGACCTCGCTCACCCCGAGCGTGACGACGGGCTGCGCCTTGCAAGGGTCGAGCGAGCGCGCGACCTTCTTCAGGCCCTCGCGGCCGAAGGCCTTGCCGCGCTCGGTGCGCGTGGCGTCGCAGGCGGTCTGCTGGAGCTGGAGGTCGCGGCTGCGGTGCTGGAGCTTGGCGGTGACCTTCAGCGGGAGCGCGTCGCGATCGACCGAGGCGGGGAGCTCGAGATCGTACGAGACGAGCGCCGCGTCGCGGGGGGCGATCGTGTGGTTGTAGACGCCGGCCTTGAAGAGGTGGGTCTCGCGGGAGTGGAGCTGCTTGCCGTCGGAGTCGGCCATGTACGACGAGAAGCGGTGCGCGGTGGGGTCGGCCCCGGTGGCGGCGTGCTCCGCGCCCGCGGTGGCGACCCGCCGGCCGCGCCGGTCTTCGACCACGACCTCGATCCACGTGTCTTGCGCGTCCATGACGCCGCCGGGGAAGCGGTGGCCGGTGCGCTCGTTCTTCACCACCACGTCGAGCACGACGTGCTCGCCCGCGGCGACGGGGATCGGCGCGTCGGTCGTGAGGGTGCGCCGGCCCTGCGCCGGCGAAGCGAGGCCCGAGGGCATGCGCACGACGCCGGCGACGTCGATCGTCGCCGAGGACTTCACGAACTCGGCGGCCCGTCGCTCCTGCTCGGGATCGCGGATCATCTGGGCGAGCCAGGTGTGGGCGCCGACGAAGCGATGCGAGGCGATCTTGCCTTGTTTCGCCCCCTGATCCCCCTGCTTCGCGTCCTCCTTCGGCATGTGGCAGCCGCGGCAGTCCTGCTCGCCGACGTCGTCGATGCGCGCGCCGTGGCTGCCCGCGTACGCCGAGCGCATGAACGGGGTGAGATCGTCCTGGCCCACGAGGTGGTGGGCGTTGCCGGTGGACTCGTCGAGGAACGAGCGGTGGCACGAGCCGCACATCTGCGCGGTGCGCAGGGTGGCGGTGCCGACGCGCGCCCGGTGGCGCAGCACGCTCTCGGGATCGCCGGGCTTGGGGACCGGGACCTCTGAGACGTCGAGGGTGTAGCTCGCGTTGCCGTCGGGGCGCGCGTCGTCGATGCCGTGGCAGGTGCGGCACGAGACGCCGGCGTACGCGCGCGGGTCCTTCGGGTCGACCTCGGCGGTCATCGCCCCGTCGACCATGAGCGCGATGTCGTGGCAGCCTCCGCAGAACTGGCTCTTGTCGTTGCCGCGATCCTTGCGGAAGCGTTCGACCACGGAGCGGTAGACCGGGTTGTTGAACGAGGCGAAGGCGTGGGCGCTCGACCGCCACGCGTCGGCGGCGTCGGCGTGGCAGCCGGCGCAGCTCTCCACGTCGGAGATGCGCTCACCGGCGCGGGCGTCCCGGTTCTTCACCGTCATGAGCGACGGGTGGAGGTCCTTGCCGGGCGCGGGCAGGGTGGGGCGGGTGACGGCGGCGCCGGGGGTCGCGGCGCGAGGCGGCGCGGGGGTGACGGACGGCGCCGGGACCTTCGCGTCGTCGTGCGTCGTCCCTGCGCAGGCGGCAGCGGCGGCGACGGCGAGGACGGCGGCGAACAGGCTGGTGCGGCGGGTGATCATGGAGTCCTCCGGCGACGTACGGCGAGAGCGGCGCCGAGCCCCACGAGGCCGAGCGCCGCGAGGGAGCCGCCGGACGGATCCCCCACCACCTCGCACCCGCAGCGGGAGGACGAGGGGGCGGTGGTCGTGCCGGTGGGCGGAGCGACGTCGGGGGCCTTCACCGACAGCTCCGGGACGTTCGAGCGGACCATGGCCGCGAGGTCGACCTTGCCGCGGGGGGTGAAGGCGAGGTTCTTCGCGCTCTTGGGCGCGGCCGCGCCGCCGCCAGGGCGCCCGCCCCAGATCCCTCGGCGCGGGTTCTTGCACGAGATGGGCCCCGTCCACGGGTGACGCACGGCGTAGCGCGCCTGGAAGTTGTTGATGCTGGCGCGGGTGGCGCCCTCCTCGAGCTTGCCCTCGTGCCCTTGAGGCCGGACCTCACGCCCCCCGGTGATGGGCTCGGCGGCCCGGAAGACCAGGTCTTCGCCGAGCGAATCCTTCGTGTATCGCGCGTGGAGCCGGGTGACGACCATCTTGGCGGTGGGGCTGGCCCATGGCTCGCAGCCCTTCTTGTACTGACGCACCCCGTTCGGCATAAGTTCCATGGGTTCTTTGCAATCCCGCGGCTCGCCGATGACGTCCCCCCCGAGGAGCTGGAGCTCCGACGGCGCCATCGCGGGGCCGGGGCAGGGGTCGCACGTCGAGGCCTGCCACGCGTATTCGGTGACGACGGCCTTGGGGTTCTTCGCGACGGTCTCGTCGAAGAGGGCCACGTAGAAGGGGCCGAACTCGTCGAGCGCCTTCTCCGACAGGTCGATGTTGGTGGGGATGGTCACGTTGGGATAGTTCGCGACCTCGTACCGCTGGTTGTTCGCGAAGATGTGGACGATGAGGTCCTGGGCGCCCTGGGCGTTCACGAGCCCGAGCCGCACCGGGAGGTTGAAGCGGTCGCTGTCGTAGTGGAACCGGAGCGGCGAGAGCGTGGCCATCCCGTTCTCGAACTTGACCTTGGTGACGTCCACCTTGGCGACGAAGAACTTCGAGCCCTGCTCGATGTAGGGCTTGAAGTACGGCTCCGAGCCCTCGGGGATCTTGTAGCTGTTCTGCTTGAGCCAGGCGTCGAGGCCGCCGGCGTCTTTGGCGGAGAGGACGACCACCTCGTATTCGCCGACGGTGAACTCGGCCTCGACCTTCACCCCGAGATCGGCGGCGGCGACGGGCGACGGCGTCGCCGCCGACTCGCTCACCGCCTTGCGCCGCGCGAAGGGGCTCGGCTTCGGCGGCTCGTAGCACGGGTCCTGCTCCCAGTATTCGACGAGGCGAGGGGACGCGAGGTTGTCGACGTGCTCGAACACCGCCCGCGGCAGCGTCTTCACGTTCTCCTTCTGCAGCACCACCGGGACCGGGACCACCATCGCGAAATTCTCGGGTGGGCCCTGGTAGTTGTTCTGCATGCTGAGCACGGTCCGCATCCCGTCGCGCATGAGCACGACCTGGGTGGCGTTGTTGAACAGCTTGGCGCCGCCGCCCGAGACGTAGAAGCCGCAGAAGGCGCTCGCGCTCGAGGGCACCGCGAGCCCGGCCGCGAGCGCGAGGGCGGCGGCGAGGCGCCTCACGACGAGCGCCTCCGCCGGAGGGCGACGACGCCGAGCGCGGCGAGCAGGCCGAGGAGGCCGCCCGAGGCGCCGCCGGCGGTCGAGCAGCCGCCCTTCTTTTCGCCGGCGCTCGAGGTCGTCGCCGGCGTCGCGGACGGCGCGGCCGAGGGCGACGCGCTCGCGCTCCCGGCGGCGGTGGCGCTCGGGGCCGCGGTCGCCACCACGCCCCCGTCGGGCGCGGGGCCGACGCCGGAGTTCGGCGGAGCGGCGCCCTTCACGCCGATCTCGGGCACGTCCTTCTGCACGAACGACGCGAGCTCGACGCCGCCGCGGGCGGCGAACGCGAGGTTCTTCGCCGGCTTGGTGCCGGTCGCCGTGATGCCGGCGGGCGGCCCGCCCCAGACGCCGCGGCGCGGCTCCTTGCAGGCGATGGGGCCCGTCCACGGGTGACGGATCGCGTAGCGGCCCTGGAAGTTGTTGATGCTGCTCTTGACGGCGCCCTCCTCGAGCTTGCCGTTCTGCTGCATGAACTCGCGCCCGCCGACGATCGGCTCCGCGGCCCGGAACACCAGGTCCTCGCCGAGCGAGTCTTTGGTGTATCGTGCATGCAGTCGGGTGAGCACGAAGCCGTTGGGCTGCCAGCTCATCCGGCCGCCGCGGCCCATCGGACCGCCGGGCGCCGGCGCGCCGCCGCCGCCCGCCTGGTCGATGACGTCGGCCCCGAGGGTGGCGAGATCGTTCCACGCGAGCACGGGGCCGGGGCAGGGGTCGCAGGAGCCGGCGCCCCACGCGTATTCGGTGACCACCGCCTTCGGGTTCTTCTCGAGGGTGCGGTCGAAGAGCGCCGCGTAGAAGCCCCCGAAATCGCCCCGGAGCTTCTCCGAGACGTCGATGTTGGTCGGGATGGTCACGTTGGGATAGTTCGCGACCTCGTAGCGCTGGCCCTTGGCGAGGATGTGGACGAGGAGATCCTGCGCCCCCTTGGCGTTGATGAGGCCGAGGCGGATCGGGAGGTTGAACTTGTCGGTGTCGTAGTGGAAGCGGAGCGGCGAGAGCGTCGCCATTCCGTTCTCGAACTTCACCTTCGCGGGATCGACCTTGGCGACGAAGAACTTCGAGCCCTGCTGGATGTACGGCTTGAAGAGGGGCTCGGCGCCGTCGGGGATCTTGTACTTGTTCTGCTTCAGCCAGGCGTCGAGGCCGCCGGCGTCTTTGGCCGAGAGCACGACGACCTCGTATTCGCCGACCGAGAACTGGGCCTCGACCTTGACGCCGAGATCCTCGTCGGAGCGCCCGCCGCCGCCGCGGCTCGCCATCCGCAGGGGGCCGCCGGGCGCCATCTTGCTCTCCGGGTACACCGGCGCGCAGGGGTCCTGCTCCCAGTATTCGACCAGCCGGGGGGCGGCGAGGTTGTCGACGCGATCGAAGACCTCGCGCGGCAAGGTCTTCACGTTCTCCTTCTGGAGGACGACGGGGACCGGGACCACCATCGCGAAGGCCTCGGGCGGGCCCTGGTAGTTGTTCTGCATGCTGAGCACCGTGCGGGTGCCGTCGCGCATGAGGACGACCTGGGTCGCGTTGTTGTACAGCTTCGTGTCGGCGCCGCTCACGTAGAAGCCGCAGAACGCGTCGGCGGCGGACGGGACGGCGACGGCGCCGGCGACGAGGGCCGCGAAGAGCGCCCGCTTCATCGCGACCTCCGGCGGGCGGCGACGCCGAGCGCGGCGGCGATGCCCAGGCCGAGGAACGCGAGGCTCCCGCTGGCGGGGGCCTCGTTGCACCCGCAGCCGCGGTTCGAGGGCTCGACGGGCTTCACGTCGGCGGCTCCCGCGTCGGCGGTGGCCACGGGCGCGGAGCCGGCGTCCGGCTCCGGCGGCGGCGGGGAGCTCGACGCGACGGCGGTGACGGCGGCGGTGGTCGTTGGGAGCGGGACCGGCGGCGGGAGCGGGCCCGCGGCGCCGAGGCTCGAGAACGAGCTCTCGGGCAGACCCTTCGCGAGGAAGCCCGGCAGCCCGGCCTTGTTGCGCGCCGCGAAGGCGAGGTTGAGCGCCGGCTGCGGCCGCGGGTCGTTGCCGCCCGGCGGGCCGCCCCAGATGCCCCGGCGCGGGTTCGCGCACTTGATGGGGCCCGTCCACGCGTGGCGGATGGCGTACCGCCCCTGGAAGTTGTTGACCGAGTCCTGCACGGCGCCCTCCTCGAGCTTGCTCCCGTCGCGCACGTGCTCGCGCCCGCCGACGATCGGCGGCGCGGTGCGGAAGACGAGGTCGTCGCCGAGGTTGTCTTTGGTGTATCGTGCATGCAATCGGGTGAGCACGTAGCCGCTGCGGGGCATCCACCGGCCCTTCATCGGCACGCCGCCCGGCTGCGGCGCCTGGGCCTCGGCGCTCGGCAAGACGTCGGCGCCGAGGGTGGAGATCTCGCTCGGCGAGAGCGCCGGCGACGGGCAGGGGTCGCACGTCGAAGCGTCCCACGAATATTCGGTGACGACGGCGCGCGGGTACTTCTCGAGCGTCTTGTCGAAGAGGCTCGCGTAGAAGGACCCGAAGCTCCCGCGGGCGCTGTCCTTCACGTCGAGGTTCGTCGGGATCGCGACGTTCTGGTAGTTCGCCACCTCGTAGCGCGTCCCCTGCGCGAGGATGTGCACGATGAGGTCCTGGGCCTCCTTGGAGTTCATCAGCCCGAGGCGGATCGGGAGGCTGAAGCGCTCCGCGTCGTAGTGGAAGCGGAGCGGCGAGAGCTTGGCCATGCCGCCCTCGAACTTCACCTTGGTGACGTCGACCTTGGCGACGAAGAACTTGGACCCCTGCTGGACGTAGGGCCGGAGGTAGGGCTCCGCGCCGTCGGGGATCTTGTAGCCCTCGCGCTTGAGCCAGGTGTCGAGGCCGCCCGAGTCCTGGGCCGAGAGCACGACGATCTCGTATTCGCCGACGGTGAACTGAGCCTCGACGCGCACGCCGAGATCGGCCTTGTCCTTCTCCACCGCCGCCGAGCGGGGCGCGCCCGCGGCCATGCCGCCCATCGCCTTCAGCGGGTGCGGGTGCATGACCATGCACGGGTCTTGCTCCCAGTATTCGACGAGGCGCGGGGCGGCGAGGGTGTCGACGTGCTCGAAGATCGCCCTGGGCAGCGTCTTCACGTTCTCCTTCTGGAGGACGACGGGGACCGGGACCACCATCGCGAAGTTCTGCGGCGGGCCCTGGTAGTTGTTCTCCATGCTGAGCACGGTGCGCGAGCCCTCGCGCATCAGCACGACCTGGGTGGCGTTGTTGAAGAGCTTCTGGTCGGCGCCGCTCACGTAGAAGCCGCAGAACGCGGACGCGCTCGCCGAGACCCCGAACGCGGCCGCGAAGGCCGCCGCTGCCAAGAACCGCTTCATGACTTCCTCCTCGACACGACCAACGCCGCGATCGCGAGCCCGACGAGCGCGCCGAGGCCTCCGCCTCCGGAGCCGCCGGTGCTGCACCCGCCCTTCTTGTCTCCCCCCGCGCTCGACGTCGGGCTCGCGCTCGACGCCGGCTTGGCGCTGCCGCTCGCGGCCGCCGAGGCGGTCGGTGCGGGGGCGCCGCCGTCGCCGCCGACGCCGGAGTTCGGCGCCGCGGCGGCCTTGAGGCCGATCTCGGGGACGTCCTTCTGGACGAACGAGGCGAGCTCGAGCTTGCCGCGGGCGACGAACGCCAGGTTCTGCGCGGCCTTGGGCTGGCCGCCGCCGGCGACGCCGGAGGGAGGCCCGCCCCAGATCCCGCGGCGCGGGTTCTCGCAGGCGATGGGGCCCGTCCACGGGTGCCGCACGGCGTAGCGGCCCTGGAAGTTGTTGACGCTGCTCTTCACCGCGCCCTCTTCGAGCTTGCCGCCGCTCCCCATGAACTCGCGGCCGCCGACGATGGGCTCGGCCGCGCGGAACACGAGGTCCTCGCCGAGCGTGTCTTTGGTGTATCGTGCATGCAATCGGGTGAGCACGAAGCCGTTCGGGCCCCAGCCGCCCCAGGGGCGCGGCGGAGGGCCGGGGCGCGCGGGCGGCGGGGCCGGGCCTCCGGCGGGGGCCTTGGGCTGGGGAGCGCCCGGCTGCGGCGGAGCGACGG
>JAEUKG010000678.1 GCA_016794325.1 Myxococcales bacterium
ACCTCGAGGAGCTGCTCGAGGGCGCGGGCGCCGACCCCCGCCGCTGCGGCCCCCGGTTCGGTCTTCGCGCCTGCGCGGTCGCGCTCGCCGTGCGCGCGGCGCGGCTCGGAGGCGCGCGGAGGCGGCCGCGGGCTCGCCACCTGCTTCGAGGGCTCCTCCGCGCTCATGACCGCCATTCTTCTCCCATATTCGGGCGGCGCGAAGGCGTCCAATTTGCTACCTTCGGCGGTCCCATACGAGGTCACCACCGTGGCAAGGTTCATCGACGAGCTGAAGCGTACCCACCACTGCGCCGAGCTGCGCGCGGCGGAAGAGGGCAAAGAGGTCGTGTTGTTCGGTTGGGTCGCGAGCTACCGCGATCACGGCGGTTGCGTGTTCATCGACCTGCGCGATCGCGAGGGCATCACCCAGATCGTGTTCGACCCGAACCTCACGGGCCACGGCGACTCGCCGAAGGCGGCCTACGAGGCGGCGCGCGCCCTCCGCAACGAGTGGGTGGTCGGCGTGCGCGGCGTGGTCGTGAGCCGCGGCAAGAACAAGAACCCCAAGCTCCCCACCGGCGAGATCGAGATCCACGCCGCCGAGCTCAACGTCTTCAACAAGGCCGACACCCCGCCCTTCCTCATCGAGGACGAGATCGACACCGGCGAGGAGAAGCGCCTCCAGTACCGCTACCTCGACCTCCGCCGCGCGCCGCTGCAGAAGACGCTGCGGGTGCGCCACAAGATCAACCAGGTCACGCGTCGCTACTTCGACGACAAGGGCTTCCTCGAGCTCGAGACGCCCTTCATGGTGAAGTACACGCCGGGCGGCGCCCGCAACTTCCTCGTCCCGAGCCGCCTCCACGCCGGCAAGTTCTACGCGCTCGCCGAGAGCCCGCAGCTCTTCAAGCAGCTCTACATGGTGGCCGGCTTCGACAAGTACTTCCAAATCGTGAAGTGCTTCCGCGACGAGGACCTCCGCCTCGACCGCCAGCCCGAGTTCACCCAGATCGACGTCGAGATGTCGTTCGTCAACCAGGACGACGTCTTCCGCACGATGGAGGGGCTCGTCTTCGCGGTGTGGAAGGAGGTGCTCGGCATCGACCTCCACGAGAAGTACCCGAGCGGCCGCTTCCCCCAGATGCCGTTCGACGAGTCGATGACGAAATACGGCAACGACAAGCCGGACCTCCGCTTCGCGATGCCCCACGACGACCTCACCGCGCTCGTGATCGAGCACGGCGGCGGCGGCGTGTCGTTCCTCGCCGACATCGCCAAGAAGTTCGAGAGCGGCCAGCTCCGCCGCGATCTCCCCGGTGAGATCGTCAAGGCGATGCGGGTGCCCGGCGAGCACGCGCAGAAGCTCTCGCGCACCGAGGTCGACAAGCTCGAGGACTTCGTGAAGGGCATGGGCGCCAAGGGCCTCGCCCGCGCCAAGGTCGACAAGGACGGCGCGTGGACGCAGTCGCCGTTCGCCAAGACGATGACCGCGGAGCTGCGCCAGGCGATCAACGTCAAGCTCGGCGCCAAGGAGGGCGATCTCCTCCTCTTCCAGTTCGGCAAGGCGAGCACGGTGCACACGGTGCTCGCGAACCTCCGCGTGCACCTCGCGAAGAAGCTCGGCCTGATCCCCGAGGTCGGGCACGGCGGCGTCTTCAACTTCCTCTGGGTGGTCAACCCGCCGCTCTTCGAGTGGGACGAGGATCGCACGACGTGGGCCGCGGCCCACCACGCCTTCACCCGCCCCCACGACGACTGCGTGGATCTCCTCGAGAAGGACCCGGGCAAGGTGCTCTGCTACCGCTACGACCTCGTGCTCAACGGCTTCGAGATCGGCGGCGGCTCCATCCGGCTCCACGATCCCGACGTTCAGGCGCGCGTGTTCCGCGCGCTCGGGATCACCGACGACGACGCGCGGGCGAAGTTCGGCTTCCTCCTCGACGCGCTCCGCTTCGGCGCGCCGCCCCACGGCGGCATCGCGGTGGGCATGGACCGGCTGGCGATGCTCCTGTCGGGCGCCGAGAGCCTGCGCGACGTCATCCCGTTCCCCAAGACGCAGAAGGGGACGGACACGATGACCGACGCGCCGAACCGCGCGTCGCCCGAGCAGCTCGCCGAGCTGCGCATCCGCGTCGTCGAGCCCCAGCCGTGAGGCGCGCCGCCGCCGTCTTCGGGTGCCTGGCGGCCGTCGTCGCGTGCGCCGCGTTCGCGGTGCACTGCGACGGCGAGTCGTCGTCGCACCCGTATTCGGCGCGGCAATACGTGCCCGATCGCGACTGCGTGCTCAACCCGATCGCGATCGACGTCGTCTCGGGGCCGATGCCCGGTGACTGCACGCCGGCCTGCCTCGTGGGGAGCGGCACGTTCCAGGACGGCTCGATCAACACCTGGGTCAGCAAGATGTGCCCGCCGCTGCCGCGGAGCTTCGACACGACGGGCGCGAACCCGGTGTGCGGCAAGGCGCTCGCGGCCTTCGCGCGCGAGGACTACTGCACCACCGACGGCGGCAGCACCAACCCTATCCCGAAAGATGCAGGCGCGGACGCGGCGGCGGAGGCCGGCCCCGCCGACTCTGGGCCCGCCGACTCCGGAGCGGTCGACGCCGCCGACTCGGGGCCCCTCGACGCCTCGGGCGACTGAGGCGCAGGAGCCGTCAGAACGTCTGGCTGGGGAAGTGGAAGAGCAGGATCTTCGGCTTCGCGCTGCGCGGCCGGACCACGATCGCGCCGTCTTGCCCGGTCTTGTTGCGGTGCACCAGGTGCGAGCTGTCGCCGCCCGAGCTCGTCGTGTACACCGCGACCTCGTCGCCGAGCTCGACCGCGTCGGCGATCTTCTGCGAGAGCTTGGCGAGGTCGTCCGGGACGAACGCCGGATCGGTGGAGTGGACGCCGAGGGTGTCGACGTAGTCGAACGACACGCCGGGGTGCCAGCCGTCCGCGTACGGATCGCCGGGGAGCGCCCGATCGATCGAGGCCATCCGCACCCGGACGTCGGGCTCGGGGCGATCGGACTGGACGTTGATGACGACCCGGTAGTTCGCGCCCTGCGAGGTCACCTGGAGGATCACGTGGTCGTTGTTGGGGCGCGGGCACTGCTGGTCCTTCGGCTGGACCACCGCGAGCACGGTGCCGTCGAGGCGCCCGAACGCTCGCGTGAGCGCGCTCCCGAAGGTGCCGGTGCAGTTCTTCGCCTTGTCGACCGAGGCGTCGCCGGAGGGAGCGTCGGAGCCGCCGCCGCCGCCGTCGGAGCCAGGCCCGGGGCCCCCGCCGTCGGCGGTCGGCTCCAGCCCGCTGTCGGCGGCCCCGCCGGGACCGCCGGGCGACGGCGCGGGGTCGGAGGAGCAGGCCGCCGCGAGCACCAGCGCGCAGACGACGAACGGGGAGGCCCAGCGGACGAAGCGAGCGCGCATCGGTTTTTCTCGTAGCGCCGGGTCGTCACGCTGTAAATAGCGCCCGTGACCGGAACGGTGATTCTAATGCACGGCATGGAGGGCGCGCCCACGCAGATGGAGCGCCTGGCCAGCCACCTGCGGCGCGAGGGGTACCTCACGCGATCCGTGCACTATGCAACGAGGACCACCCTCGACGTGATGGCGCGCGAGGTGGTCGCCCAGCTCCGCGCGTTCGGAGAGCTCTCGGGCCCGGTGCACGTGGTGGGCCACAGCATGGGCGGGATCCTCGGTCGCGCCGTCATCGGCGAGGTGGCCGAGGCCAAGCGCGGGCGCCTCGTCCAGATCGGCTCGCCGAACCGCGGCGCGTCGCGCATCCGGTGGATCCCCGATCTCGTCGCGATCCGGCGTCGCGTCGCGCGCGGCTACTTCGAGCTCCACCCCGAGTCGGAGCGCCTCGCGGCGTGGCCGGTCCCCGAGTGCGAGATCGGCATCATCGCCGGCGACCGCACGTTCCACCCGGTGGTCCTCGGCAGCTGGTTCGTCACCGCGGCCCAGCTCGTGTTCGACGCCCCGGGCGAGGGCCCGACCGACGGCTGCGTCGCCGTCGACGAGACCAAGCTCGAGGGCGCGCGCGACCACATCGTGGTCCCGTTCGCCCACGACTTCATGCCGCGCTCGCCGGAGGTCCACCGCCAGGTGGAGCACTTCCTCCGGCACGGCGCGTTCGCTCGCTGAGCGTCGTCAGCGCTTGAGGAGCGCCCGCAGCGCGCCCAGGGGGTCGAACCCGAGGACGTGGGCGACGTCGCGATCGCCGACCGCGTCGCCCACCTTGCGGCGCACCACGTCGAACACGGGATCGAGCGCGCGGAGCGCGGCCGACCGCCCGGTGAGGGCGCGGAAGCCCTCGAACGCCGCGCGCGCGCCGTCGAAGCCGATCGCGAGGCCTATGCCTGTAGGAATAGGCGAGACCACGACGTCGCGCACCGCGTAGGCGCGCCCCCAGGCGCCCGGGCGGGTGTCGACCAAGAGGCGCTCGAGGGTGTCGACGTCGGCGTAGCAGCCGAAGGCGAGCGGGCCGAGCTTCTCCTCCACCGCGCGGGCGAGGTGGCGGTAGTCGCGGCGGTAGTCGCCGGAGATGAGGCCCATGAGCGGGCGCAGCTCCTCCGGCCCGGCGATGACGTCGAAGCCGGTCCCGCGCCGTCGGGCCGACAGCGCGGTCCACAGCTCGCCGCGCTTGAAGACGCCGAGGGTCATCGCGTGCTCGTCGGGGCAGAGCGAGTCGAGCGCGCGCCGGAGCACCGCCGACGAGGGCGGGGGCACGCCCTGGAGGCGCCTCGGCCAGCGCTCGATCTTCTTCTCTTCGAGGAGCTCGTCGATCACGTTCACGAGCGTCACCGACTGGTCGATGAGGTCGTCGCCGCGCCGGACGCGGGCGCCGAAGCGCTCCATCAGCTCCTCGAGGGCGCCGGTCTCGAGCGAGAGCACCCAGCTCGACTGGTACCGCTCGGCGAGCTCGGACAGCGGCGTCGGCCACGCGACGTCGCGCGGATCCTTGCGCCCGGTGTGGGTGTGGAGGAGCTTGCGCACGCGCCCGCCCGAGTGCACCACGATGGTGGCGCCGCGCGCCCGCGTGGCCTCGAGGGCGGGCTCCGCCCGCGGCTTCCACAGCGAGAGGAAGCGCATCCAGGACTCGGTGGTCCAGCCTTCGTACCGAACGTCGACCGTCAGCAAGGTGGGTCGAGTATACAGAGGTGGCGCCATGGCGGTCACGGCAGAGTCCCTCTTCGACACCTTCTTCGCGCCGCTCTACCCCG
>JAEUKG010000721.1 GCA_016794325.1 Myxococcales bacterium
AGGAGTCGCGTGAGCGCTCGACCGACGAGCGCGTCGTCGTCGACCAGCAAGAGTCGCGGGCGCGCCGCCCCCGCGACCGCGGCCGGACGGGCGGCGCCGGCGCGCGGGAGCAGGACGCGGAACGTGCTCCCCCGCCCCATCGACGACTCCACCTCGATGCGGCCGCCGAGATCGGCCACGACCTTCTGGCAGATGGTGAGCCCGAGGCCCGTGCCGAGACCGGCCGGCTTCGTGGTGAAGAACGGGTCGAAGAGCCGCTCGATGAGCGGCCCGGGGATGCCGGCGCCGGTGTCGGTGACGTCGACCACGGCGTGCGCCCCCGACGAGCGCGTGCGCACGGCGATGACGTTCTGCTCCGGGGCGCCGGGCTCGATGGCGTGCGCCGCGTTGACGAGGAGGTTGACGAACACCTGCACCAACCGGTCGAAGTCGGCTTCGACCTCGCCGCCGTCCTCGTGGCGCACGTCGAGCGTCGCCCGACCGCGCGCTTGATCGCGGGTCATCCGCACCGCGGCGTCCACCGCGCCCGCGAGCACCACCGGCTTCGGGGCCGCCCTCGAGGGCGAGAGCCCCTTGAGCTCCTCGACGATGCGCTTGGCGTGCGCCACGCCGGCGGCGGCCTCGCGCAGCGCCGTCGCCATCTCGGCGAGGTCGAGCCGCCGTCCGTCGGTGGTCTCGCGCAGCTCGGCTTCGACGAACTCGATGTTCGTCTGCACGTAGCTGATCGGGTTGTTGAGCTCGTGGGCGACGCCCGCCGCCATCGTCCCGAGCGCGATCATGCGGTTCGCCAGCGCGAGCTGGGCGCGCGCGCGCTGCCGCTCGTGCACGTCGCGCGCGATCACGACGTCGGTCTTGCCCCCGTCGAAGAGCGCGGGGACGACGGCGACCTCGACCGGGATCTCCGTCCCCGTCGCCGAGCGCATCGTCACCTCGTGGGCGACGGTGGCGGCGCCGCTCGCGTTGCACTCGGCGATGAGCGCCTCGACGTGCGGCACCGATCCCGGGTCGAAGAGGCCCCTCCAGGGGCGCGCCACGAGGTCGGGCGGCGCCTGGTAGCGAAGGAGCGCGGCCGCGGCCTTGTTCGCGTACACGAGGCTCGCCCCGTCAGCGACGACGAACACCGCGTCGGGCAGGCTCTCGATGAGGCCTCGAAAGTTCTCCTCCGAGCGGCGGAGCGCCACCTCGATGCCGTAGACGAAGTCGAGGTTCAAGAAGGTCGCAACCAGCATCGAGCGCGCCCGGCGTGGCGCGGTGCGGGTCACGGTGACGAGCCACCACGACTCCACGCCCGAGAGCGACAAGAACTGCTCGTAGGAGGTGACCGCGCTCCCGAGCTGCCCCAAATCGGCGAACGCTTCGAGCAGCGGCCCGACGACGGCCTCGGGGAGGAACTCGTCCGGCGACAGCCCGCGCACCTCGTCCCTCGAGACGAGCCCGGTCGTGTACGCGGCGGGGGTCGCGCCCGCCGCGATCCACCGTCCGAACGCCGGCGGAGCGAACACGATCTGCGGGAGTGGCGACCCGCGCCGCAGCGCGTCACCGAGCCGGAGCATTCCCGTGGGCACGCGCCGAACGGCGATCGCGCTCACGATGCGGTGCGCTCCTCCTCGCGCCCCACATCGTCCCACGTGAGATCCACCTCGAGCAGCCCTCCCCCGTTCACCCGGTGTCTCTCTTCGACGTGGCGGGCTCGTGTTTGTGCGAGCGCCGAGCGGAACGCCTCCGCCGCGTTGAGGCTGGCGACCGCGCTCGTGGCGTAGACGTGGTCGACCAGCCCCACCCGGGCGCGACCGCGCCCGATGTCCACGATCAGCGTGCCGTGGGTGTGGTCGTGCTTCCAGAAGTCGGGGGCGCGCGTGAGGAGCATCTCCGGGGCCGCGAGCTGCACGAAGAACCGGCGGACGCGGCCGAAGCCGACCCGCACCACGGTGGAGACGAGCTCGCGGTAGACGGCGTCGGAGCCGCCCGCAGGTCCTGCGTGCACGGCTTGCGCGAGCTCGACCATGTGCCGTTCCGCGACCCACTCGATGGGGGTGATCGTGCGAGAGAGCGCCTCCCTCGACGTGGGGGGGAGTGTGTCGCACACCTCCCCCCACGCAGACGTGCCCCACAGAGCGACCACCGCTGAGCGAAAGGCGATCAGCTGGGTGCCACGGCACGAGGACTCCTGCACCCGCAGCTGCATGCTGCGGGTAGTTTTCTTCGTCCCGCGACGTGCGTCAAGCAACCGATCT
>JAEUKG010000751.1 GCA_016794325.1 Myxococcales bacterium
GTGGCACATGTCGGCGAGCATCGTGCAGCCGTCTTGGCCCTTCAGCTCGACCCCCACTCCGGGCGCCCGCTGCCCGCGCAGCGTCCAGCCCAGCGAGTTCGCGGTGGAGTCGCCGACCACCAGGATCGGGAAGCGCACCTCGTCGGGAGGGAGGATCAGCCCGAGGTGCTGCGGCGGAGGCGGGACGGCGCGCGGGCGCGCGGCGACGAGGGCGAAGGTGAGGAGCGCCGCCGCGCCCGCGAGCGTCGCCCACCGCCGCGTGCCGCGCGGGAGGCCCCGGCGCCGGATCGGCGACTCCAGCCCGAAATACGAGGCGATCGCGACCGCGAACGTCACCGCGACGCGGACCACCGGGAGCCACTTGCCGACCGGGACACGCTCGTCGGTGAGGACGACGAAGATCGGCCAGTGCCACAGGTAGAGGCCGTAGCTGATCGTCCCGAGCCAGCGCAGCGGCGCCACGCCGAGCGCGCGCGCGACGAGGCTCCTGGGCGCGGCCACCGCCGCCGCCACGAGGACGAGGGCCGCGATCTCGGTGAGCCAGAGTCCGCCGTGGTAGAGGAGCCACGACTGGCCGTCGAGGAGGACCCACGCGACGCCGAGGCCGATCGCGGCCACGAGCGCGAGCGGGCCCAAGGGCCGCGCCCAGCGGCGCGGCTCGGCCGCGGGCGGCAGCACCGCCGAGAGGGCGGCGCCGAAGAGGATGGCCGCGATCCGAGTATCCGTACCGAAGTAGGAGCGCGACGTCTTCCCGGGCTCGAACCAGGCGACCATCGCCACCATCGACGCCGCCGCGAGCGCGAGCGCGATCCCGAGCACGCGCCGCCGGCCGACCTCGCCGCCGCCGCGGCGGAGGACGAGGGTCACGACGAGCGGCCACCCGACGTAGAACTGCTCCTCGATCGCGAGGCTCCAGGTGTGCTCGAGGAGCGACGGCGCGGCGAAGAGCTCCCAATAGCTCTTTTGGGATAGTATGGATCGCCAGTTCGCGACGTAGGCCAGGGTCGCGATCATGTCGCCGCGGAGCCTCGCGACCGACGCGGGGTCGGCGCCCCAGCGCGCCCAGGCCGCGATCGGGGGGAGCATCGCCACGAGCGCCGGCAAGAGGCGCTTCGCGCGCCGCGCCCAGAACGCGCCGAGCGCCACCCGCCCGGTGGCGTCGTGCTCGAAGAAGAGGAGCGACGTGATCAGGTAGCCCGAGAGGACGAAGAAGAGGTCGACCCCCAGGTACCCGCCCCGCAGCGCCCCGCCGAGGTGGAAGAGGAGCACGCCGGCCACCGCGAGCCCACGCAGGCCGTCGAGGGCCGGCAGGTGGGGCATGGACGACCGAGGCGCGCTCACCGGGGCGAGCACGTTACACGCTCCGAGCGCGCCAAGGACGCGAATCCATGGAAGGAAGGGCGCGCCGCTGGCGTAGGAGGGCACCATGGGCACCAACTACGGCCTCGTCCGGGCACGGCGACCGCTCGACGGAGACGTGAGCTTCGCGGCCGACGCCGAGGGTGGCGTCGTGCACGACGAGCCGTTCGGGACGATGGACGAGGTGCTCGCACGCCTCCGGCCGCTCGCCGAGAGCGAGTGGAGGATGAGCGACGACCAACGCGCCGAAATGTCGAGGAGTTTGCAGGCGATGGGGCTCGGGGCGGCCCCGGAGTCGGTGCACCTGCGCGTGGTCCGGGACGGCAGGAGCCTGAGCCTCACCGTGATGGGCGATCCGGTGACGTCCCTGGCCATCGATCACGCGGCGCCGTGGGATCTGCTCCCCTTCATCGAGGTCTTCGCCGACAAGGGGCCGTTCGCGATCGAAGACGCGGCGCGCGGCGTCTACCTCGACCCGGCGGGCCTCGCCCCGCGCTCGGCCCGGCCCGCGGAGGCGCCGTTCGAGCGCGCATCGCTGGGGGACGTCGCCGTCACCCGCGGGCCGGAGCGCCTGCGCCCCCTCTTCCGGCTCGCGCCCCGCGCGCCTTCGGGCTTCCACCAGGCGCAGGTGATCGACGCCAGGGACGTGCTCTTCGTCGTCGCCGGCCATGGCGTGACCTGCCTCGACCCCTCGACCGGCGCTCCGACGTGGACGGTGGCCCACGGGCGCGGGCGCCGCTACGGCGCGGCCGGCCACGGGCTGTTCCTCGTGGGCAGCGACCACCCGTCGATCGGCGCGCACGGCGCGACGACCGGCCAGGTGGCGTTCGATCGACGGGCGCCTGGGCGCCTGCTCCACGAGCCGCTGGTCCACCGCCGTGGCTTCTTGCTCGGCACCGAGGCTGGAGCCCTCGTCGACGTCTCCCCGGCGGGTGATCTCCGCGTGCTGCACCGCGCGCGCGGCGCGTTCTTCGGGGCGCCCGTGCTCCTCGACGACGAGCGCGCGGCCGCGGCGACGAGCGAGGGCGAGATCCTCGTGGTGTCGCTCGCGACCGGCGAGCTCCTCGGGCGGGTGGAGCTCCCCTCGGTTCGGATCAACGAGCGGACCACGGGCCCCGCGAGCGTGTTCTCCTTGGCGGCGCACGACGGCGCGCTCTTCGCGCGCCTCGAGGACGGCGTGGCGCGACTCGGCGCGGACCTCCGCGTCCAGGCGATCGCGGGCGCGCCTCGCGGCGGCGACGGGAGCCTCGTCGTCGTCGGCGCCCAGCTCTTCACGCCGTTCTCGTGGTCCGAGGGCGCGGGGTACCTCACGGGGCAGCTCGCGCTCTCGCCCGACCTCGAGGTCACGCGCACCGTCCACTACACCGGCGAGGGGAACCTCGGATCCCCGGTGAGGGTGGGCGGAGCCCTCGCGTTCGCCGACCTCGCGCCCGGCCGCGTGGACGTCGACGTCGTCCGCGAAGGCGGCGAGGAGATCGCCTCCGCGACGCTGCCGTGTCGAGCTCCCGGGTGGCCCCGGCTGTCGGCCCACCACGGTCGCGTCGTGGTCGCTTGCCCGGACGCCATCGTCGCGTTCGAGCTCGCGGCCGAGTGAGCGGCGCCGAGCCCGTGACGCCGGAGCTCAGGGCGGGAGCGCGGCCAGCGCCGACTCCGCGGCCTCGGGGCTCGCGGCGCGGGTGCGCGTGACCACCTTCGTCGCGCGATCGACGACGTAGACGTCGTATTCGGTGTGCCCCACCGTGCGGCGGCCGCGCTTCTCCGCGATCGTGTCCCCGTCGAGGACGACCATCGCCCTCACGTCGGCGGCGGAGGCCGGCGCCGGCGTCACGCGCTTGTTCATCGCGTGGTACTTGAGCTTCGTCGAGTCGGGGCGCGTGGGGTCGTCGGCGGCGGTGAAGACGACGTAGGGCCGCGGAAGAGAGCTCGGGGCCTTCGACGCGTCGACGCCGCGCAGCTTGGGCATCGGCGTCCCGAGGCCGAGCGCCGAGCTGGCCTCGGCGCGCACCGCCTCCGCGCCCGCGGCGCCGAGCGCGCCCTCGGCCCACCCCTCGCCGTCGCGCGCCGTGCATCCTGAAACGGATAGCGCGAGGGAGGAGACGAGCGCGGCGACGACGGAGCGCGTCATGCCCTCAGCGTAGCGAATTCCCGCGCGGCTCGCACCGCACGGCCTCGGCGGTTCCGGGGGCGGCCGCGGCTCCGCGATTCCGGCGGGGGCGCGGTGTGCTATCGAGGGCAGGTCGACGTCTTCTTCTCGAACGGAGGGGTCCCCATGAGTCGCGAGTACCTCGTCATTTCCTTGCTCGCTCCAGCAGCCGTGGCCGTGTGGTTGGGCGCCTGCTCGAGCTCCTCCGGCGGCACGCCCGCGCCGCCCGGCGGGTCCGACGCCGGGGGGGAGGTCGACTCCGGGCCGACCCCGTCCGTGTCCGGCACGAGCGAGCCCGCCGGCGTCACTGTGGCCGGGCCGAAGACCGTCACGTACCTGAAGCAGGGCGGGAGCGTGGAGGTGGAGGTCACGGTCGGCCGCAGCGGGCCCACCGGCGCGATCAGCGTGACCGTGACCGGCTTGCCGGCGAAGGTGGTCGCCACCACCGAGACGATCCCGTTCGGCTCGTCCACCGCGAGGATCAAGCTCGTCGCGGAGGCGGACGCCGCTCAGATCGTCGCCAAGCCGAAGCTCGTCGCGACGCCGGTCGGCGCCAAGGGCCAGGCGGACTTCGCCTTCGACCTCACGGTCCGCGGAGCCCCGGGCACGGTCGACACCACCTTCGGCACCGGAGGCCGCGTCCCCTTCGGCACGACCGCCGGCGCCCGCGGCGTCGCCGTCACCAAGGACGGCAAGATCCTGGCGTGGGGCAACGACGGCTCGGAGCCCACGCTCGCGCGGTACCTCCCCGACGGCACGCTCGACGCCACCTTCGGCGACGCCGGGACCTACAAGCGCAAGAACGTCGGCGGGCCGCTGCCGACGCTGTACGAGGCCGCGGGCGAGCTCGCCGATGGCCGAGTCATGCTCCTC
>JAEUKG010000776.1 GCA_016794325.1 Myxococcales bacterium
AGGCCCGCGGGGTCGCGGACGTGGGGGACGAGATCCGCGCCGCCGCGATCGGCGATCGCCAGAGCGGCACCCACACGTCGGTGCGCCCGGCCGCGGAGGCCGCGCCGCCGTCGTCGCGCCGTCCCCGCCGGCGCGCGCCGCGCATCGCTTGGTTCGCCGCGGCGGCGGCGCTGCTCGCGGTGGGCGTCGCGACGGCGCGCGAGGTGAGCGGCGGCGCGCTCCAGCGCCTCTTCGGCGCCGAGCCCGCGAAGACGTCGGCGGAGGCGCTCCGCCCGAACCCCGACGCGCCGCGGTCCCCGGCGCTGGGCGGCGCGTCCGACCCTGCTCCGCGGCTGGGCGTCGCCGCCGTGGACCCTGCCGGTCCGAACGACCCGACGCCGCACGCTCCGGTCGTGCGGGTCGCGCCCCCGCCGGTTCGCGTCGCCCCCGCCTCGTCGGCGGAGGCGCGTCGCGATCCGGAGCCCGCGAGCCCGCCGGCCGTCGTCGCCACCGCGGCGCCGGCCTCGTCCGAGAGCAGCCCGCCGGTGGGGAGCCGGTCGACGGTGGAGGTCGGCATCATCCACACGAACGGCGTGTCGGCGATCGCGGTGCGCTCCAAGCTCCGCTCGCTGCAGGGCCCGCTGTCGAGCTGCTACCGCGCGGAGCTGTCGCAGGTGCCGGATCCGGGCACGCGCACCGCGACCCTGCACCTCAGCGTCGACGAGCGCGGGCGGGTGACGTCGTGCGGCGTGAGCGGAGCCGAGGCGCTCCCCGACACCGCGCGCTGCTTCCAGCGCACGATGGTCGGGCAGGATCTCGGCAGCGGCGCGATGCAGGCCAAGCTCGGCGCCGCGGAGGCGTGGCTCACCCTGAGCCCGCTGTGAGCGCGGCTGGAGGCCCTCCATGAGCAACACGCCCTCGTCGGCGCCCCTCATCACGCGCGACTTCGTGACCGTTCCGCTGGGGCTGACGGTGTGCGTCCTCGTGACGCTCGCGGCGCTCTGGCTCGTCAACCACTGTTGACGTCGCGCGACGCTCGCGGAGCGGCGCTGCGGTCGCCGACGCGTGGTAGCTTCTCTGCGTGCGCCGCATCCGGTTCGTCCTCGTCGTCGGGCCCGTCGCCGCCGTCTTCGCCGGCTGCCCCTCGCGTCCGGTGCATCCCGCGGCCAACCCCGCCGAGGACGCCGGCGTCGACGCGCCCGCGGCCTTCGCCGCTCGGGACTCCGGCGAGGACGCGCGGCGCGACGCCTCCGAGGTCGAGCGGGACGCCGCGGTCGAGGCCGGATCGCTCGACGTCGGGGCGCCGCTGGTCGACCCCGTGTGGCCGGCGCGGCCGGCCCTGCCGGTGTGCCGGGACGCGCCCCCGAAGGGCACGCCGGCCTCGTGGAAGGCGTGCTCCGCTCGCGGGCAATGCGTGCTCATGCACAGATCGTGCTGCGCGCCGTGCAGCGAGGTCGGCCAGTGCGGCTACGTCGGCGTGAGCGCCGCGTTCGAGGGCGCGATGCGCGCGGCGATCTGCGGGCCGTCGTGGGTGGCGTGCCCCGCGTGCGCGAGCCCGCGCGAGTGGGGCATCTACGCGTCGTGTCGCCAGGGCGCCTGCACCGCGGTGGACGCGCGCGCGGACGACGTGTCGGCCTGCAGCGCCGACGCCGACTGCGTGGCCCGCGCGGGTGACTGGTGTGCGGCGGCGGAGGCGTCTACGTCGCCCTCCGCGCCGACGCCGCCGCGGGCTACGCCGCCGACGTGTGCGGCAAGACGAAGTGCGCGCCGTGCCAGACGCCGGCGCCGCTCCCGAGGGCGGCGTGCAACGTGAAGACGCGCCACTGCGAGCTCCGCTGAGGGGTCGCGCGCGTCAGTCGCCGCCGGCGTCGGCCGGGCCCGCCTCGGGCGCGGCGTCGGTGGGCGCGTCGGCGTCGCGCGCGTCGGCCCTGCCCGCGTCTCGCGAGGTCGAGATCGAAGCTCCGGCGTCGGCGGAGGTTCGGCAGCCGGTCGGCTCCCACGTCCACGTGA
>JAEUKG010000819.1 GCA_016794325.1 Myxococcales bacterium
GCGTCGTCATCCGCGTCCGCGCCCGCGTCCGCGTCCGCGCCCGCCTCCGCCTCCGCGTCCGCGCCCGCGTCCGCCTCCGCCTCCCCGACAACCTCGCCCCCCGCATCCCCCTCGTCGCCCAACCCCTCGCTGACCCTCGCCTCGTCGGTCTCGTCCTCGAACCCCGACGGGTGATCCGTCGAATCGCCGAGCGACGGCGACGATCCGCCGTCGTTGGCGGGCGCTTCGCCCACCGGAGGCGCGATCCCGCCCGGGGCCTCGCCGATCTCGGACTCGTAGGTGTCGCGCGACTCCTCGGTGAGCTCGGTGAACTCCTGGAGCGTGGGGAGGTCCTTGAGCGACCGCAGGCCGAAGAACTCCAGGAAGTGATGCGTGGTGCCGTAGAGGAGCGGCCGCCCCGGCTCGTCCTTCTTGCCGAGGATGCGCACGAGGTCGCGCTCGAGCAGGAGCTTCATCACGGGGCCGGTGTCGACGCCGCGGATGTCGTCGACCTCCGGCCGCGTGATCGGCTGGCGGTAGGCGATGATCGCGAGCGTCTCGACCTGGGCGCGCGTGAGACGCACGGGCTTCTGCGCCGACTGATCGCGCACGAACGGGGCGTAGGCGGCGCTCGTGCGGAACACGTAGCCGCCGGCCACCTCGTCGAGGCGGATGCCGCGCTCCCGATACTCCTCGACCAGCTCCGCGAGCAGCGGGCGCACCTGCTTCACGGGCGCGGACGCCGCGCGCGCGAGCTCGCCCGCCTTGATGGGGCGATCGGAGGCGAACACGAGCGCCTCGAGCAGGCCCTTCAGGTGCTTCTTCGCGACGTCGGTCGCCACGTGCGAGGGCGGCGGCGCGCCGCTGCCGTTCGCGTCGCCGTCGTCGCGCTCTTCGTCGTCGCGCTCCTCGTCGTCGATGAGCTCGAAGACGGGCCCCTCGTCGCTCGACGACGTGTCCGTCGCGCCCTCTTCGCTCGCGGCGGCGGCGCGGGCCGGCTCCAGCGTGACCGGCTCTTCGCTGGGCACGGACTCATCACCAGAGACGGGGGCCGCATCGCCGTCGCTCGACGAGGCGTCTGCGCGCTCCGCGTCGGTCGAGGCCGCTTCGACCTCGACGGGGGCCTCGGGGGTCGCCTCCGGAGCGGCCTCCGGCGCCTCCGCTGCCGCTGCTCGGCCTCTGCGGGCGCGCTTCGGCTTCGCCGCTGCGGGCGGCATCCGCACCGCGAGGGCCGCCTCGACGTCGTCGGGGAGCGCGGTCATCGTCGGAGCATCGAGATCGTCGCGGCCGGGGAGCTTGAAGGCGTCGCCGCTCAGGTTGACGGTGACCTCGAGGTCTTCGAGCCTGCCGCGTCCGGACGACTGCGGCTCCGGGACGACGACCTCGGCCTCGCTGGCGGTGAGGCCCTCCACCGCGGAGGCCGCGGGCTCGTCGTGCGCGGCCTTGCGCCGGCCGCGCCGCTTCTTGGGGGACTCCTCGCTCACGCGCCCATCGTACCGGGATCGCCCGGATTTTTCTCGGGGTGGTTGTCGCCGTTCGGCGCCGGGGGCGCCGTCGTGTCGCGCGGCGCGGCGGCCTCGCCCGCGAGGGCAGCGCCCGCGCTCGGCTCCTCTTCGTCCGGCGCGCCCGCGGCGTCGAGCGCCTCGTCGTGCGCCGCTGCGTCGCGGCCGTCGCTCGGGCTCGCGTCGGCGTCGAGCGCCTCGTCGTGCGCCGCCGCGTCGCGGCCGTCGCTCGGGCTCGCGTCGTCGTCGGCGATCGCGGCGCGAGCGTCGTCATCACCCGCGGGCTCGGGGCTCGCTTCGGCCGCGGGCGGATCGGTGACGCGGTCGTCGTCGTCGAGGCTGGCGGCGCCGGAGGCGAAGTCCGCCTCGCTCGTCGCCGCGTCTTCGGCTCCGTATTCCCCGTCGCTGCTCGCAGCGAACGCCGCGCCGAACGCTGGCGGCGCGATGGTGTCGTGCGCGAGGTCGGTCGGAGGCTCGGTCGCCGGGCCTGTCTCGCCGACGAGGTCGGGCTGCACGTCTTCCGCGGCCTCGCCGACGCGATCGGGCTGCGCAGCGCTCGCGTCTTCGCTGGGCTCGGCGACGAGGTCGGGCTGCGCGGCCGCGACGTCGTCGCCGACGTTCGCCGCGACGTCATCGGCGGCGGCGCCCTCGCGGGCGAGGGCCTCGGCGGTGACGGCGCCCGGTGCGCCGACCGGCGCGCCGCCGGCGACGTCGTCCGTGGCCTGCACGTCCGGCCGCGCGTCGTCGTAGGGAGGCGGCGCGATGGTGTCGTCGGCCGCGAGCTCGACGTAGAGCGGCGAGAGAGGCTCGGTCTGGTAGAGCCGCGTCATGCGGAGCCTCGTCATCTCGAGGAGCGCGAGGAAGGTGATGACGAGATCGAAGCGGGTCGTCATCCCGTCGAAGAGCTCCTCGAACACCAGGCGACGCTTGGTGCGCAGGACGTCCGCGAGCTCGTGGATGCGGTCGGTGATCGAGATGCGGTCGGCGACGACGTCGTGCGCGAGCTTGACCTTGCTCTTCGACAGGACGCTCTGGAAGGCCTCGACGAGGCGGAAGAGCGGGACGTCGGCGAGCGGGGGGAGCCCGGAGTGCACGGCCTCTTCGATCGCCGCGCCGCGCGTGAACACGTCGCGCCCGGCGACGCCGCGGGCCTGGAGCTCTTCGCCGGCGCGCTTGTACTTCTGGTACTCGAGGAGGCGCCGGATCAGCGCCTCGCGCGGATCCTCCTCCTCGACGAAGGCCTCGTCCTCCTGGCCGGGCGGCGGCGCCGGCAGGAGCATCTTGGACTTGATGTGGGCGAGGGTGGCCGCCATGACGAGGTACTCGGCGGCCACGTCGAGGTCCATCAGCTGCATCACCGCGAGGTACTCGAGGTACTTCTCGGTGACGAACGAGATGGGGATGTCGAGGATGTCGAGCTCGTGCTTCTGGCAGAGGTGAAGGAGGAGGTCGAGCGGGCCCTCGAAGCCGCCCTGCGGGAGGCTCACGGTGTAGGCGCGGGCGCCTGCGGCGACGGACTCTTCCTCGGTCACGGACCGAGCACTTTCGACCAGGCCCCGGACAAAAACAAGAGTGGCTGGGGGGCGCTGGTTGTGCTCTGCGCGCCCGGACGCGCGCCGTCGGTCGTGCGGCTTCGCGGCGCGCGCGCTCGCGTCAGCTCGCAGCGCGGGCTGCGAGAATGTTATGCAAATACATGAGGTTGCGTCGCCGGCGCGGCGCGACCCATCAGCGGCCGCGGGCGAGCTTCGTCAACCGCGCCCGCAGCGCCGGCGGGACCTTCGCGCCGTGGCGGAGCGCCTCTTCGCCGCGCGCGGCGTGCTCCGTCGCGGCCGCGGGCTCGCCGGCGGCGAGGGCAGCCTCCGCGGCCTTCGCCGCCCACTCGGCCGCGAGCGCGCCGTCGCCCGCCGCCGCCGCGAGCGCGAAGTGGCGCGCGACCGCGCCGAGCTCGACATGAGAGGAGCCTTCGGTCACGGCGTCGGCGAGCGCCCGCCCGAGCCTCCCGTGGAGGCGGGCGGCCTCGGCCGCGGGCATGCCCTTGTCGAGGATGTCGCGCACGAGCGGGTACGAGAAGCGGTACTCGCCGACCCCGGCGCGCGCGACGAGCTTCGACGGCAGGACCTCGTCGAGCGCCTCGAGCACGTCGGTCGGCGCCATCTCGAGCGCGGCCGCGATCGGCGAGCTCCGGAAGACGTTGCCGAGGGCGGCGCCGGCGCCGAGCACCGCGCGCGCGCGCTCGGTGAGCGCCGCGAGCTGGCTC
>JAEUKG010000843.1 GCA_016794325.1 Myxococcales bacterium
CTGCAGGTGATAGAGCAGATCGAGGCGCGCCCCCTCGCGAGCGCGCTCGATCGACACCACCGTCGCGCGGCGGGACGCGATGGCGCGGAGGTTCTCCTGGCGCTCGACCTCGGCGAGCTCGCCGCGACGCACGCGCTCGGCGAGGCCCTGATCGCGCTCCTCGGCGAGCCGGAGCTGCGCGCGCGCGATCTCGAGGGCGCGCCCGGCCTCGGCCCAGCTCCAGTAGCGGAGCGCGAGGACGCGCACGACGTCGATCTTCTGGGCGGCGACGCCGGCCTCGGCGACCTTGGGGCCGAGCTCGGCCGACCAGAGGGCCGCGCGACGAGCGTCGATCGGTCCGTCGCGCCACAGGGGGACGTTCACCCCGGCGCGCACCTCGCCGTAGTCGAGGGTCGCGGCCTTGCCGTCGTAGACCGGGAAGGCGCCGGCGCCGACCCGGTAGCCGGCGAAGAGGGACGTGCCCCACACGGGGGTCGGCTGAGTGACGACGGTGTCGAGGCGCCCGTTCTTGTAGTAGCTCTCGGGGAGCCACGCCGCGCGCGTGCGCCACACGGGGTCGAAGCCGCCGCGCGCGGCGAGGAGATCGCCCTCGGCCACCGCGCGGTCCTTCTCGGCGGCGAGCACCGCCGGGAACTGCGTGACGACGAGGCTCACGAGCGAGTCGAGCCGCGGTGCGGTGGGCGCGCTCGCCGGCGCCGCGGGGGCGCTCGGGGGCGGCTCGGCGGCCGACGCCGTCGCGGCGCTCGCGATCGCGAGGAGGGAGGCGAGGGCGATGGTGAGACGCCGGCGCATCACTTGGCCTCCTTGGGCGCGGCGCCCGGCGGCGCGACCGCGGGCGGGAAGCCGTTGAACTGGCGCCAGAGCTCGTACCCCAGCCGGACGCGACCGAGCATCGCCCACCCGTTGGCGCGCGCGCCTTGACGGAGGTAGGTCGACTGCGGCCACGGCTCTCGCTCGTCGGGGACCACGATCACGCGAAACTTCCCCTTCCCGTCGTCGGTGGCGTCGATGACCGCGATGCGGCCCCCGAAGGTCCCCACCGCGGCCTGCGGCCAGCCGCTGAACTGGAGCGCCGGCCATCCCTCGAACTGGATCCGCACCTCGCCCGAGTGGCGCAGCAGCGGCACGTCTCGGCCGTCGACCCAGAGCTCCACCGCGCGGTCGTCGACGCCGGGGACGAGCAGCGCGAGGACGTCGCCGGACTTGACCATGTCGCCACCCTGGCGGGCGACGACGCGGTGGATCATGCCGGCGCGCGGCGCCTTCACCTCTTGAGAGCCCTGCCGGGCGAGCCGGGTGTCGATGCGCGCGAGCTCGACGGTCGCGTTGGCGACCTCGCCCTGCGCGACCGCGACCGTGGCCCGCGCGTCTTCGATCATCGCCATGGTGTCGGCCTCGACCTTGAGCCGGTCGCCTTCGATGGCGAGCTCCTCGCTGCGCGCGAGGGCGTCGGACGCGAGCGCCCGGTCGAGATCGGTGCTGGCCCGCGCCGCGTCGAGCTCGGCGAGCTCGAGCGAGCGCGTCGGCGACAGCCCCTTCTCGACGAGCGCGCGCTGGCGATCGAGGTTGAGCCGCGCCGTCTTGTCGGCGGCCTGCGCGGCCTCCACGCCTTTGTGCGCGGCGACGACGCGCGCCGACGCCATCTTCACCCGGAGTTGGGCGGCGCTCGTCGCCGCTCGACGACTGGACTCGAGGGCCAGGATCCGGGCCTCGCCGGCCCGCACGCGCGCGGCGCCGGCGTCGAGCCGCTTGGTGAGCGCCGCGCGCTCGTTGTTCAGGCGGGTGACGAAATCGGGATCGTTGTCGGCGATGTCGGCGATGGGGTCGCCCTCCTTCACCACGGTGCCCTCCTGCACGTACCAGCGCACGATTCGCCCCTCGATCGGCGCCTCGATGCGCTGCTCGCGGTCGAGCGGCGAGTAGGCGATGACGCGCCCCTCGCCGGTCGCGGTCTGCTGCCACGGGGTGACGGCGAGGAAGACGATGACGGTGAGGATGAGGAGCGCGACGGCGCGGGCAGGGGCGCGGATCGCGCGCGGCGTGCGCACGCTGCGCAGGACGGGCAAGGCGGCGGCGGCGGCGGCCTTCACGACACCACCTCCCTCGGGCGCGCGTCCAGCGAAGGGACGGGCGGGCTCGGGGCCGTGCAACGAGCCGCGAGGTCGGCCCGATCGGTGGCGAGCACGAGCGTCCACGGCGCGCGCTCGTCGACGAGGATGTCGAGCACACCGTCGCGCAGCCGCTCCTCGACGCCGTCGACCGCGTGGTCGACGAGCAGGAGCCGCGGCCGGCCCGCGATGGCGCGCGCGATCGAGAGGCGACGCACCTGGCCCTCGCTGAGGGGCGCGCCGCCCGTGACGAGGTGGGTGAAGACCCCGTCGGGGAGCGCGAGGACCTCGTCGTAGAGGCCGACGGCGACGAGCGACTCCTGCACGTCGGCGTCGGTGACGTGGTCGCGGCCGACGCGGACGTTGTCGAGCACGGTGCCCTCGAACACCTGGCCGCTGCGCACCAAGGCGACGCCCGATCGGTACGACTCGAGGTCGACCTGCTTGAGGTCCCGCCCGTCGGCCATCACGGTGGTGCCCTCGGGCGCGCCGAGCCCGTAGAGGGCGTCGAGGAAGATCGAGCGCTCCGCGTCGTCGGGCCCCGCGATCGCCATGCGGGCGCCCGGAGCCGCCGACAGCTCGTGCCGGCCGCGCACCTCGAGCCGCACGCCGCCGAGCCCCGAGCCGTGGGCGCGCACGTGCTCCTCTTCCATGGGCAGGTCGATGAGCTGACCGAGCTTGTCGGCCGCGGCGGCGAGGTCGTAGTAGCTCTCCAGGTGCTTGCCGAACTTGGTGATGCCGGCGAGCACCGAGGTCACGATGAGCTCCGCGGCGACGAGCTGGCCGAGGGTGAGCTGGCGGTCGATGACGAGGAAGCCGCCGACGCCGAGCAGGGCCGCGCTCGCCATGGCGAAGAGCACGCGCACCGCCGCGAGCTGGCGCACGAGGATCTTCCAGTGCTTGCGACGGTAGACGAGGTACTCGCCCACCACGGCGCCGAGGCGGTCGAGGGCGAAGCCCCGCGTGTCGGCCCCGCGGAAGAGGATGGTGTTGCGCCCGATCTCCTCGAGCCAGGCGACGACGGCGTATTTGGACTTCGACTCCTTGATGGCGGTCTCGACCGCGCCCCGGCCGAGCACGAAGAGGATGAAGCCGATCACGAGGACGAGGAGGACGTCGAACGCGAGCAGATACGGGTGGTAGAAGGCGAGGAGGACGAGCCCCACGCCGGTCTGGAGGCCGAGGCCGACGCCGTCGAGCAGGAGGGCGGCGGCCGCCTTCTGCACCGTGACGACGTCGAAGAACCGGTTGGCGAGCTCGGGCACGTAGGCCTTGCGCAAGACGTCGGCGCGCACGCGCACGAGGCGCTCGCCCACGTCGACCGCGGCCTTGGCGAAGAGCCGCTCCTGGAGCCGCTCCACGACGCTGGCCTGGAGGATCCGCAACACGCCGTCGAAGACGAGCGCCGTCAGAACGATCGTGGTGAGGACGACGACGGGCTGGACCACGGATCCGAAGGCGATCGTGTTGACCAGGGCCTGCACGGCGATGGGCACCGACAGCGACAGCGCGCCGACGGCGATGGCGTACACGATGACGGCGCGCAGGTCCCCGCGCTCCTCGCGCAGGAGCTGAAGGAGGCGCCGGTGGGGCTCGAAGTGCGAGCCTGGCTCGCTGCGCAGCGCGTCGAGCGGGAGCGCGGGCTCGAGGACCAGCCAGGTGACCCGATCGCCGGGGCTCGCGCCCAGCGCCGCGGCGACGTCCGCGGCGTCGTGGACCCGCTCGTCGTCGAGCGAGCTGCCAGCGAGCACGCAGACGCGGTTGCGGGCGGAGCCGGTGACCACGATCCACCCGACGCCGGGGGCGGCGGTGAGCAGGGGCCCGTGATCGTCGGCGCTCTTGGCCGCCTCGGAGACCGAGAGCTCGGTGACCGAGACGCGGAGCGAGGCGCCCGCCGCGACCTCACGGACGCGGTCGGCCCACTGCACGTCGGGCCGGCGCGGGGAAAGCGGGCGGACCTTGGGGGCGGGGAGGCCGAGGAGCTTCGCGACGGCGCCGACCGTCTCCTCGGTGCTCGAGGCGCACGCGACCGCGCGCGCGCGAAGGGGCTGCGTGTCGTTCATGCTCGCCTCTTGCCGGTCCACGCCGACTTGGCCTTGCGCAACGCCGACTCGATCTCGCGCACCTCCTCCCGCTCGGGGGTGATGAACGTGAGGCCCTGGAGGAGCCAGTCCGCCAGGTCCGCCCGCCGCAGGCGGTAGAAGACGTGCCGCCCCTCGCGCCGCTCGGCGACGACCGCGTGCGCGCGCAGCACCGCGAGGTGCTGGGACACGCCGGAGTGGCTGATCCCCAGCGACGCCTGGAGCGCGTTCACGTCGCGCTCGCCGCCGCCGAGCTCCTCCACGATGTGGAGGCGGTTGGGGTGCGAGAGCACGCCGAGGAGGGCCCCGAGCTGCTTGGCGACGACGCTGCGAAAGGGCATGAGGTTCATATATGCATACATTTGAACATTAGCAACTCGCAATCTCGTAAATCGTGCGCCCTCCCTGTCAAGGGGCCGCGGGGCGAAGCTCGGGTGTCGCGAAACGCGACACGGAGGCCCGGCCCCGAGGCGGAATACGGCACCGGTGCGCCCGGCCGGAGGGCGCCGACGCGGAGATCGGCGCAGGCGCCGCTCTGGCGCGGCCCGTGCACTCGTCCGCCGCACGAGGTGCCCCATGGGATCCATGTCCGCGCTCACCTTCTCCCACAACTCCTTCCGGAGCCGAGTCCTCTACGCCGACGCCGACTCTGCGCGCCGCTCGCGGCTGGTGCGCGCGTTCTCCGCCGACGGCCACGACGTCGTCACCATCGTCGGCGCGACGCAGCTCCTCTTCGCGCTCCAGATCGTCGTCGACGGCCTCGCTCCCCGGCCCGACGCGATCGTCGTCGACACGAACCTCGGCGACGGCGCGGGGCTCGAGGTGCTCCGCGCCCACCGCGAGGACCTCTCCTTCCTGACGCTCGCGCTGCTCGCGCCCCGGCGCGACGCCGAGGTCCACCTGGGGCTCGAGCCGTGCGCGGTCTTCGCCGGCGCCGTCGACGAGGACGATCTGCGGACCGCGCTCCTCAACGCGCCCATCAACAACCGCTTCCGCGCCCGCCGGCAGGGCGAGGCGGCGCCGCCGTCCCGGCGGCCCTGACGCGTC
>JAEUKG010000998.1 GCA_016794325.1 Myxococcales bacterium
TTGGTCTCGGGCTCGGGCCCGCATACCCTCGGGGGCATGGCGAAGAAGAGCCTCGGGGCGCTCGACCGGTCGTTCCTCGCGCTCGAAGACCGCGACGTCATGATGCACGTCGGCGGGCTCGTCGAGCTCGCGCCGCCGCCCGGGGGCGCGGCGAACCTCGCGCGCGAGCTCCGCGACGAGCTGCGCCGCGATCCGCCGGTGCGCGCTCCCTGGAACCTCCGGCTCGAGCACCCGGACCTCCTGAAGAGCCCCGTGCAGAGCTGGGTCACCGACGACGCGCCCGACGTCGAGTACCACGTGCGCCGATCCGCGCTCGCGTCGCCCGGCGACGAGCGAGAGCTCGGCATCCTCGTGTCGCGCCTCCACGGGACTCCGCTCGATCTGCACCGGCCGCCGTGGGAGGCCCACTTCATCGAGGGCCTCGCGGGCGGGCGCCTCGCGATGTACTTCAAGGTCCACCACGCGCTCGTCGACGGCTACACCGCGATGCGCCTCCTCGTGCGCAGCCTCTCGACCGAGCCGAACGTCGAGACCCCCCTCTTCTTCACCCTCCCCGAGCGCGACGGAGGGCGGCGGGAGCCCCGCGACACCGAGGCGACGTCGCTCGACGCGCTCTTCCACGCGGCGCGCGAGCAGCTCGGCGTCACGAAAGACGTCGGCCGCGCGCTCATGGGCGCGATGCGCGCCCGCAAGACCACCCCCGAGCTCGCGCTGCCGATGCAGGCGCCTCGCTCGATCCTCAACCGGCGCATCTCGCGGAGCCGGCGGTTCGCCACCGCGCAGGTGAAGCTCGAGCGGGTGAAGAAGCTCGCCGCCTCCTCCGGCGGCACCGTGAACGACGTGGTCCTCGCGATCTGCGGCGCCGCGCTGCGACGCTTCCTCCTCGAGCTCGGAGAGCTCCCGACCAAGCCGCTCATCGCGATGGTCCCGGTGAACATCCGCCCCAAGGACGACCCCGGCGGGGGCAACGCCGTCGGCGCGATCCTCGCGTCGCTGGCGACCGACGTGGAGAGCCCGCGCGCGGCCCTCGACGCGGTCATCGCCTCCACCAGCCGCGCGAAGGCGCAGCTCCAGGGGATGTCGAAGGCCGCCATCTTCCAGTACAGCGCGCTCGTCCTCGCCCCGATGCTCCTGTCGTTCGTCCCCGGGGCGGCGGGGCGCGTGCGTCCCGCCTTCAACGTCGTGGTGTCGAACGTCCCTGGCCCCGACCACCCCCTCTACTTCCGCGGCTCGAAGGTCGAGGAGGTGTACCCGCTGTCGATCCCGTTCCACGGGTACGGGCTCAACGTCACCGTCGAGAGCTACGACGGCTCGCTCAACTTCGGCTTCACCGGGTGCCGCGACACCGTGCCGCGCCTGCAGAAGCTCGCGGTGCACGCCATCGACGTCGTCGACACCCTCGTCGCCGGCGCCCGCCGCTGAGGCCGCCGCTACTCGAGGTTGGCGATGTACGCGTCGCGGATCGTGTTGCGCAGCGACGCCTGCATCGGGAGCCACGAGTTCACGAAGACCACGACCTCCATATCCTCTTGGAGATAGACGGCCACCGACTGCTCGCAGTCGTTGTTCGGACCCGCGCCGTTCTGCCAGCGGCCGTTCTTCTCGTAGATCTTGCCGGCGGGGGTGTCGATGATGCGGTCGATGCCGAGGCGCGCCTCGATGGACTCCTTGGCCTTCGCCGGAGACACGATCGTACCCTTGCGGCGGAAGGTCCCCATCACGTCGAGGACCTCGTTGACCGACAGCCGGAAGCCCGCGCCGCCGAGCTGGGTCGACACGTCACCCGAGTTCCACCCCTGGTTGTCGCCCTTGTTCGAGAAGGCGTGGGCGCCCACCACCGTCGGCACGGCCCCCGCGTTCGACACCCCCGAGGGCGTGAACACCTTGGCCTGGGCGTAGGCCAGGAACGCGTCCGTGGTCTTGGCGTCCCAGATCGCGTCGTTCAGCTGCTCCTCTTGCGCAGGCGACACCGGGAACGAGAACCAGTAGTTCTTGTTCACCGCGCCCGTCATCGTCGCGGTGAGGACGCGCACCAGCGAAAACGAGCCGTTGGTGTACCCGATGCCGTCGGCGGGGTTCGTGGAGACTCCGCTCTCGATCTGCTGCTTGAACGACGGGTAGTCACCGCCGTACACCGTGAACGCCGCCTGGTGGGTGAGGAGCTTGCGGAAGGTGAGGTCGTTGGCGTTCTGCCCTTCGTTCCAATACGCAGGGAGATAGCCGCCGATCTTGGTGTCGAACGAGAGGCCCCGCTCGTCGAGCATCTTGGTCGCGACAATGGCGGTGATGAGCTTGCTCACGCTCGCGACGTGCATGCGCGTGTCGAGGCTCCAGTTGAGCGCCGGCGTCGCGGTCCGCGCGCGATCCCACTGGAGGGTGAGGACGGGCTGACCGTTCTTGCGCAGGCCGAGCGCGTAGCCGCGCACGTTGTCTTTGAACGCCCCGTGCACGGCCTCGCCGAACTTGGCGACGTTGAGCTTCGGGGAGGCGGGGAGCTTTCGAGCCACCGACACGCTGGGGATCACCGACGGACCGTCGACCTGATCCTCGCTGGTGGCGCGGACGAGGCCCGGGATGGTCGCCACGTGGGCGCGAGCCCGCGTGACCTCGGCCTCGGAGGGCTGCACCTTCACGAGCGAAGCCTTGCGCGCGGCCGGGCGGGCGGTGTCGGCGGGGGCCGGGGCCGCGGCGACGGTGATCGAGAGGAAGGAGAGCGCGACGAGGGGGAGCCGGTGGCGGTTCTGCATCGAAGCAGGCGTAAGCCCGCCCAGGCTCCCCGTCAAACGACTTGCGGAGCGCTCACGCCCCGCTCATCGACTGCTCAGGGGCCGCCGCTTCAGAGGGCGGGGTTTCCGGCCCCGTAGCGGGCCTCGCGGGGCCACTCGAGGGCCCGCGCGTGGATCTGGGCCGCGAACGACGCGTAGGCGGACGGGTTGTGGACGAGGAGGTCCGGCGGCATCGCGTCGAACCGGGGGTCCCACTCGCTCACGTGGATCTCGTCCTCCCCGGAGCGGGGGTCGAAGACGTGGACCGCCTCGTGGAGGACCATCGCCGCGCGGCACTTGGGCCCGAAGCCGCGCCCCGTCGCGGGGTCGTGGGGAGCGAACCTCGATGTAAAATACACGCGATCGCCGCCGATCGCGTACGCCGGCGGGACGGCGTCGGCCGAGCCGAAGATCTCCTCCGCTCGCTCGTCGTCCACATCGGCGAAGCGGCGGTCGGGATCGCCGAGCACCGCGCGGATCTCCCCGAGGCTCGCGCGGATCCGCGCGCGGTAGACGAGCCGCTTGTACCAAGGCAGCCGCTCCCACCCGAACGCGGCGCGCAGGCCGGCGACGGTGAGCTCGTGGTCCGGATCTTCGAGGGCCGCGAGCGCGCCCTCGAGCCACGTGAGCGCGGTCGGGGTGTCGACGCGGACGGCGAGCTCGCGCGGGGTCATCGGCGTGATTGTAGGGCAGAACGGCGGCGGCGCCCGAGGGCCCAAGACCAGGGGCGCCGCGTCGGAGCTCTCGCTCTCGGGGCGGAGACAACTTACAGGCCGGCGCCGTCTCCTTGGCGAACGCGTCGAACGTCCGGAGCGGGTGGCCCACGATCGACTCGCACGCCTTGAGCTCGGCCTCGGTGGCCTTGAGGCCGTGCTTCTGGAAGTGGTCGTACATGAAGCGGAAGTCGGTGACCATGAACGTCGGCATCATCGCCGAGGCCGCCTTCGACCAGACGTCGAGGTCGCTGCCAGCGTACGCCACCTTGGTGCCGAGCGCCGACGACCACATCTCGGCGGTCGAGGCGCCGTTCACCAGGGTCGGCCCCGCGAGGACGAACGACTTGTTCTCGAAGCCGGGCTTCGTGAGGGCGTTGACCGACGCGTCGGCGATGTCGCGCACGTCGACGCGGTGGAGGCCCACGTCGCCGAGCGGCTGCGCGTACCAGC
>JAEUKG010000965.1 GCA_016794325.1 Myxococcales bacterium
CGTCGACTTCGAGGCGCCTTCGGCGCCCAGGGTTCTTCTTCGAGGAGTCGCAGACATGAACATGGATGGACCGCCCCGCAACCGGGTTGGCCGCGCCGCGCTCGTGCTCGCCGTCGGTGGTGCGGGCGCGCTCCTCTTCGCGTGCTCGGACGTCCCTGCGCCGCCCGATGCGCCGCCGCCGAGCCCGCAGCCCGCCCCAGGGCCGACCCCAGAGCCGGCGCCGCCGCCGGCGTGCGACGAAGCTGACGTCCTCGGCTCGCTGGCTCGACTTCGCGGAGTGCAAGCGGTCTCCGAGATCTCGTGCGGGAAATACGTCCGGGGCGAGGCCCGCTGTTTCTCCCTGACGTTCACGCAGCGGCTGGACCACGCGCAGGGAGAAAAGGCGGGGGTGTTCTCGCAGTCGGCGAGGTTGATCCACCGGGGGTGCGACCGTCCGACGACCATCATGGACAACGGATACGCGCTCCGCAGCTCCGCCTACGACCTCGAGCCGAGCCTGGCGTTCCAGACGAACGTCCTCGATCTCGAGCATCGCTTCCAGGGGCAATCGACCCCCAAGCTGCTCGCAGACAACTGGCGGTACCTGAGCATCGAGAATGCGGCCGCGGACATGCACGAGGTGATCGTCGGTCTGCGGGACTTCTACCGCGGTCGGTTGGTCTCGACGGGCGCCAGCAAGGGCGGCATCACCGCCATCTATCACCGGTTCCTCCACCCCTCCGATCTCGACGGAACGATCGCGTACGTGGCCCCGGCGTCCAGCGCGCGCGAAGACAAGCGTTACCAGGAATGGATGGACGGGGCGTCGCTGCCGAAACGGTGCAGGGACGACCTCCGAGCGTTTCAAGTTGCCGCGCTGACGAACCGGAGGGCCGAGCTCGTGGCGGAGGTCGCGAGGCGCTACCCTGGCTCGCCGATCGAGCCGGAGTACCGCCTCGAGCGAACCATCGCCCACCACGACTGGGGATTCTGGCAATACGCGGGAGACTGCAGCCAGGTGCCGAGCCCCGAGGCTGGCGCGGGCGCGTACGTGGCGTACTTCAACTCCGTGCTCGATGGCGAGCAAGGCGTCGGTGTGCCTGGCCCGGCGGGCTACACCAACGTCCCCGCGCTCGCCTACGAGTGGTCTTGGCAGCAGGGCTACGCGGAGCAGGCCGGCGCTCACGTCATGGGCAAGCTGCGCACCAGCGCTGTCGACGACGCGAAGAACGAGCGCGCCTTCCAGGCGTCGTACCCGAAGGTCCCCCTGCCCGCGTACGACGGGTCGCTCACGGCGAGAGCCAAGGACTGGGTGCGAACGTCCGCCGAGGGAGTGCTCCTCGTCTACGGTGAGCTCGACCCGTGGTCCGGCGGCGCGCTCGACGCGCCCTCGAAGCCGACGTCGGCGCGCTACTTCGCGCCCGGTCACGGGCACGACGCGCAGATCTGGCACTTGCCGAAGCCCGAGCGCGCAGCCGCGATGGCCGCTGCTGCCGCCATGTACGGGGCGACCCGCAGTCGTTCCTACGACGAGGCCACTCCCGGCATCGACGTCGTGCACAGGGAGTTCTTCGACCTGCGGCGGGTGGACGCACGAGCGATCGAGACCAAGCGGGCCGACGCCAGAGCCCGTGTTCGGTGATGAGCGTGCTCGTCCGCGCGCACGAGGAGCCGGCACCCGCCGCGAGGTGACCGGGCCCGGGCTCGGACGCCGTCGAGGCTCGACCGCCAAGCTGCGCCGTCGACTCCGGCGTGGTCTTCACGGTTCGTCCGGAGCCGTAGCGCGTGACGGCTCCGAGCCTGCGCGTCGGGATCGCGAGCGGCGTGCGCCGCTGGGTTCAGCGCCGCTCGTAGATGTCGAGCGAGATCGGGCCGGAGGGGCCGCTCGTCAGGATGTGGAGCTGGGCCTGCGCGCTGCCGGGGGCGACGGTCTTGTACGACAGCTCGCGGGTCTCGGCCTTGGGGCAGGTGGCGTTCCACACCAGCTTGCCGCCGGTCGCGGTCGTCGCGGTGCCGGCGAGGAGCCCGGTGACGGGCGCGCCGGCGTCGAACGGCCCGGCCTCGGGGACGTCCGCGTCGGCCTCGGCGTCGGCGCCGGCGTCGGCCGGCTGCGGCGGGAGGTTCCGCGTCTCCTCCGCGAACTCGAACTGCTTGCCGCAGCCGGACACGCGGACGGTGCGCTTGACCTCCTTGGGGACGGTGGAGCCGTAGACCGTGCTCGTCGCGAGGATGTAGACGCCGTCGTACAGCAAGCCGCCGTTGAGGGCGGGGGGCGCGGCCGCGCTCGAGGTCTGCACCCGCGGGAAGTTGTACGCGAAGATCGTGCTGCAGCTCGCGCCGCCGATCGGGGGCTGCGTCTCGCACGCGCGCTCCGCCGAGAAGCAGCCCGGGAAGAGCTGGTCACCGACCCGGTAGAAGCCGGTGCACTGGTCCTTGAGCTCGCCGCCGGTGTAGCAGCCGACGCGGGCGTTCGCGACGTTCTCCTTGGGGCAGCTGTTGCCCGCGCTCGAGCACGCCGTCGGCGACTTGAAGCCGCAGTAGCGCTCGGTCGAGTACTCGGCGGTGAGGCACAAGCCGCCGTTCTTGCAGTCGGCGTCGGTCTGGCACGGCGAGCACAAGCTTCCGTCGCCCTTGCACTGGCCCGCGCGCGGCACGCACGCGTTCTGGTCGCACTTCACGTCGGGGCGGATGCAAGCCTGGTCGGTGTCGCACGCGCGCGAGCACAGGCCCTGCCCCTTCGCGTCCTTCACGCACTTGGACGGCCGGCCGTCGACCTGCGGCGAGCAGTCGAGGTCGCGGGTGCACGGGCTGCAGAAATCGCGCTTCTTGCAGACCTTGATGGTCTCGTTGAACGAGCGCGCGAGCGTGGTGACGTCGGGCCGCTTGTCGACGGTCGCGCACCAGAAGCCGCCCGCGCAGTCCGAGTCGTCGGAGCAGTTGTAGCGCGTGCAGTAGGCGTTCGCGTCGCTCGGGCTCTCGCCGAAGCACTGGAACTGCTGGCTGGTGTCGCAGCTCGGGTTCGCGTCGAGCCCGCCGGACGCGTTGCACGGCGCGCCCCACTGCTGGCCCTTCACCTCGGTGAGCTTGGTCTTGTTCTCGGCGCAGTAGCCCTTGCCCTCCTCGTTGACCACGCACGAGTAGTTGAAGGGGCAGGTCTGCGCGGCGCACTGGAGGCGGCACTTGGTCTCGCCCTTCACCGCGATGCACGAGTTGCCGGTGAGGCACTTCGCCGAGTCGCACCCCGCCGCGACGGGGTCGGGGTCGCTCGAGCAAGCGACGATGCTCGCCGCCGTGAGGCCCGCGATCGCGAGCGCGCCGAGCGCGACAAATCCAGCGAAAGGAATCGACTTCATGACGTCCTCTTACAGCAGGCTCGTAAAGTTCTAGTCAGGTTGCGGCGTTCCAGGGAGGAAACAGTTCGTTGCGCCGGGGAAATACTGGCCCAAATTGGTCTGGAATCAAGCAGCGGCCGGAATCCCCGGGCGAAGAGACGTGGATGAGCGGGTGGAAGGAATTGACGCAGGCCCGCGAAACCATCATGACATGTAAGGCGTAGGGCTTCGAGGGACCTTGACGAAGCGCTCTTGCGCGGTACCCTGCCCGCCACTCTCCCCGCGACCCAGCGGGAATTAGCACAACCTCTCGAGGTGTCACCATGAGAAACCCGGCTCTCCTGTCCGTCGCGCTCCTCTCGTTCGTCGCCGCCTGCTCGAGCAGCAGCGCCCCGACGACGGAGCAGGACAAGGGCCTGGCGGGGGACAACGGCGCGTCGCTCGCGCCCGACACGAACCCCGACGGCAAGCCGTACCCGACCGACAACATCGGGACGAACCCCTCGACCCACAAGTCGAGCGGCCAGGTCGGCGCGCGCGGCCAGCGGCTCGCGAACTACAAGTTCCTCGGCTACCCCGAGGGCAACGCCGAGGCGGGCCTCAAGCCGGTGTCGATGGCGAACTTCTACGACCCCGAAGGCAAGCGCTACAAGCTCATCATGATCCAGGCCGCGGGCGTCTGGTGCAGCGTGTGCAAGACCGAGATGAGCTACAAGCAAGGCATCGCCGACGCGCTCAAGGCGCAGGGTGTCGCGCTCATCACCACCCTCGCCGAGGGCTCCAAGGGCGGCGAGCCTGCGGTCGAGACCGACCTCGTCGGCTGGGCGAACCGCTACAAGACGAACTACCCGCAGCTCCTCGACCCGGGCAACAAGAACCTCGGCGTGTTCTACGACGCGGCCGCGCTCCCGTGGAACGCGTACGTCGACGCCCGCACGATGGAGATCCTCTCCGCCGGCGTCGGCCTCGACGCGCAGAACGCCGAGGGCGTGAAGAAGAACGCCGAGCAGTGGCTGAAGTGGCTCGAGAAGAACTCGGCTGCCGTCCAGTGATGAAGCGCGCTCTCTCGAGCGTCGCCCTCGCATCGACCCTCGCCCTCTCGAGCCTCGGGCTCGCGGGGTGCGAGGGTTCGTCGTCTGCGGCGGGCGGCGGCGCCAAGTCGCCGGAGACCGGCAGCGCGCAGGACTTCACGACGCGCGACGTCGACGGCAACACGGTCCGGCTCTCCGACCACATCGGCAAGCGGGTGGTGCTCATCGACTTCTGGTCGACGTATTGCCAGCCCTGCCTCGCGCAGTTCCCGCACCTGAACCGCATCTACGCCGCCAACAAGGACAAGGGCTTCGTCGTCCTCGCGGTGTCGATGGACGGCCCGGAGACGATCGCCAACGTCCCCGCGTACGCGAAGCGCAACTCGATCCCGTTCCCGGTCCTGCTCGACGAGGACTCGCGCATCGCCTCGGTCTACAACCCGAAGAAGAGCGAGCCCCTCACCATCCTCATCGACCGGTCGGGCAAGATCGTCCGCACCCGCGAGGGCTACAACCCGGGTGACGAGAAGCCGCTCGAGGAGGACATCGTGAAGGTCCTCGCGGGCCAGTCGCTCTGACGCGTCCGTCGCCGCCGCGCGCGTCCGTCGGCCCGCGCGCTCGCCATCGATAGGCGTTTCCCGTCCCTGCGAGTTGTCGTAAGACGAGCGTGTGAAGCGCGCCGCGAATCGCCGTTTCTTCCACTGCTTGGGCCCCCTCGCGGCCCTGGGCGCGGCGTGGCTGACGCCGGGCACGGCGCGCGCGATCGACGTCGCCAAGGCCGACAAGAAGCCGATCGTCCTCGACGTCACCGAGACCGCGGTCGCGGCGCAGCGCTTCGGCGCGCGCGAGGGGCTCAAGGAGACGGATCAGGGCTACGGCTCGTTCGTCAACAAGCTGAACCTCCTCCTCCGGTGGGACAAGCTCTCGCTCGGCACGCGCATCGAGGGCACGCTCTTCTGGCTCCGCCCGGAGGACCGCGACTTCCCCTCGCCGGGCGAGAAGCGCAACGCCGTCGTCGACGGGACCTCGCGCTTCCGCGACGCGATCTACCCCGCGAAGCTCTGGCTCACGTACAAGACGCCCAACCTCGAGGCGACGGCGGGCGACGCGTACGTGCAGTTCGGCCGCGGGCTCGTGCTGTCGATGCGCCGGGTGGACGAGCTCGGCGTCGACAACACGGTCTTCGGCGGCAAGGTCACCGTCAACAAGGATCCCATCGCCGCGACGCTCGTGGCCGGCCTCGCCAACCCCGCGCGGCTCGACGAGGCGAGCGGCCGCTCGATCCGCCTTCCGGCCGACGTCGACACGAGCAAGCTCCCCAAGGGCGTGTCGGTCGGCGACACGAGCCCGCAGCCGCTCTTCGGCTCCGATCGCATCATCGGCGCCGAGGTGTACGCCGGGCGCGGCGGCCCGCTCGTGCTCGGCACCCGCGCGGTGCGCTTCACCCGCTGCGCCCCCTACAAATACGACGAGCGCGGCCGCGTCATCGACGGCATCTTCGACGCCCCGCTCGGGTCGTGTGACCCTACGGATAGCCAGCGGTGGCTCTCGTCGCTGCCCGGCGGCATCGGGCCCCTCCTCAAGGCGAGCGAGATCTCGGTCGCGAGCCAGAGCCTCGAGATCCCGAGCCTGTGGAAGCACGGCTCGCTCTACGTCGAGGCCGCGGTGCAGCGGCGGAGCCCGGTCGAGGTCGACGAGAAGAACCTCGACGGCAACGCCGTGTACGGCGCGCTCACCACCAACGTCGGGCCGCTGACGAACACGGTGGAGGTGAAGAGCTACCGGAACTTCTACGCCGTCAACGCCGGCATCAACGGCACGCGCGCGTCGACGTTCACCGGCGTCGCGTACACCAACCTGCCGACCACGGAGCCGATCACCCAGGACTCGATGTTCGGGTTCTTCAACGCCTGCGTCACCGGCGGGCGCATGCGCAACGACGTCCGCGTCCGGCGGAACTTCCTCCTCTGGGGCGCGTACGGCTTCTACCGCACCCAGAGCGAGGCCCCGGGCGGCGCCTGCGACCGCGCGGGCAAGTCGCAGAGCGACGCCCCCGACCGCACCACCAACGACGTCCACGACTTCGCGACCGGCATCGAGCACCGCTTCGACAACGACCTCTCGTACGTCTACGCGTCCACCGGCGGCCGCAGCGATCTCAACCAAGAGGGCGGCCTCTACTACCGAGAGGCGTACGTCCAGTACACGGTCAACAAGAACATCAAGGGCCCGTGGACCCTCGAGCTCTACGGCCGCCACCGGCTCCGCCACCACGAAGGCGACAACGAGCGCGGCGGGCACTCGCAGATCTGGCGCCAGGGCGAGCACTACACCGCCATCAAGGTCGCGCCCAAGATCGCGGTGGCGCAGGGCATCGAATACACGACGCTCCTCGGCTTCCCCACCATGTACTACAACGGCTCGATCCTCTACCGCTTCACCAGCGAGTCGAACGTGAAGCTCTTCGTCGGCCAGCAGAGCGGCGGCCTCAAGTGCGTGAGCGGCATCTGCAAGGTGTTCCCGCCCTTCGAGGGCGCGAAGCTCGAGCTCACGCTGCGCCTCTGAGGCGAGAGCCCCTCAGGGCGAGATCACCTCGCCCGAGAGCGCCGACAGGAAGGGCACGATCGCCTGCTGGGCGTGGGGGTCGAACCGCGTGAGCCAGCTCTCGAGGGCGCCGGTGGTGCGCGGGTCGGCGGCGTCGAGGCCGCCCTTCCCGTACGTCTCCGTCACCTCGAGGAGCGTGGCGAGCGTGCCGCCGTGCCCGAAGGGCCCCGACCGATCGAGGCCGCGCAAGGTGGGCGTCTTGAAGGCGCCGAGCATCGACGGGCCGTCGTAGGCGCGGAGGATGCGATCGCCGGCCTCGGGCTTGTCGCTCCACTTGCTCCGCGAGTTGAACTCGGACGCGAGGAGCTTCGCCACCGCGTCGACGCGGCCGCGATCGGCCACGCCGTCTTGGCGGCCGGTGGGGAAGCGCACCACGTGGAAGGCGTCGTTGGTGAGCCGCGGGCCGAAGTGGCACTGCGCGCACCCGGCCCGGAAGAAGAGCTGCGCGCCCTCCTTCTGGGCGGCGTTGAGCGCGGCGAGATCGCCGCCGTTGTAGCGGTCGAGCGCGTTCGGCTGCACCCGGAGGGCGCGCTCGTAGGCGGCGATGGCCTTGCCCACGTTGACGTAGACGCGGTTGATGGCGTCCTTGTCGGCCGGCGACATCGCGTCGTAGACGGGGGTGCCGGGCTTGCCCTGGGGCGGGAAGCGGGCGGTGTCCGAGATATCCGGCAAGGGATACTTTGTGAACACCGCGTCGTAGGCCGCCTTGTAGCGGCTCTCGATCTGGTGGGCGACGAAGAGCCGGGTCGAGCCGATCTCCTTCGGGTCCTCGAAGGGGCCGAGGGCCTGCATCCACAGCGTGTCGGCGCGCCCGTCCCAGAACTGCCAGCGCTGGTGGGCGGCGAGGGCGACGGTCGGCGAGTTCCGGTCCACCTTGGAGACCCCGGTGGACTGCGGCACCCCGTCGGCGAAGAGCTTGTCCTTGTCGTGGCAGGTCGAGCACGCGAAGTTGCCGCTCGGGCTGAGCTGCTTGTCGAAGAAGAGCTGCTTGCCGAGGGCGGCGGCGGCCGCGCTGTCGGCGACCTCGTTGGTGGGGTCGGGCGGGGGCGCCGCCGGCAGCGTCATCGCCGACAGCATGTCGCGCATCTCGCGGTTGAAGACGCCGTCGAAGAGGGCCTCGGGCTTCGGCGCCGGCCGCGCCGCGCCGTCGATGAGCGCGAGCTCGTCGCGCACCGTGTTCTCGAACACCTCGGGCGACGGGTCGTTCAGGTAGTTGCGGATCACCATCGTGCGCGTGTCGACGAGCACGTAGAGCGGGAGCTGCACCTGCCCGGCGTCGATCGCGCGGAGTCGGTGCTTGGGGTCGGCGGCGTACTTCTCGGCGGGGACGTCGACCCGCGGGCGCACCCGCGCGAGGTCCCCGACCTCGGCCGGTCGGTTGTCCTCGTCGCCGACGACGACGTCGACGAGGGCGAGGCGGGGCGCGAGCTCGGGGGTGGCGAAGAGCTTGGTGTTGCCGAGGTGCCAGTTGCAGGTGCCGCACCACGCGGCGCCGACGCGGAGGACGAGCAGCCGCGAGCGCGCGGCGCACGGCTCGAACCACGACGAGAGCGAGAACGATCGCGGCGTCGTCCCGTCGGCGTCGGTGCCGTCGAACGCGAGGTTGGGGATCGTCTTGGCGATCGTGATCGAGGTAGGCCCGGCGGGATAGTCGCCGTCGCGGCTCTTGCCGTCGACGCAGAGCCCGCTCGGCTTGGCGTCGGCCCCGCCGTCGGTCGCGACGGAGGCGTCGGGGGTGGCGGGGTTGATCGGGTCGTTGTCGTCGTGGCCGCACGCGGCGGCGGCGGCGAAGGTCGCGGCCGCGACCACGACACCCAGGAGCAGCGAGGCGCTTCGCATGCCTCCTTGTAGCACCCTCAGCGCAAGAACGCCGCCGCGTTGCCGCCGTCCACCGTGATCACGCAGCCGGTGGTCGCGCGCGCGGTGGCGAGGTGGACGAAGGCGTCGGCGACATCGTCGGCCGTCACCTCGCGCTCGAGCATGTTGGCGCGGAAATACGCGTCGACCTCGAGCCCGCGCGCGCGGGCCCGCGACTCGAGCACGCCGCCGTCGAAGAGGGCGGTGCGGATGCGATCCGCGTTCACCGCGTTGGCGCGGACGCGATCCCTGGCGAGGTCGATCGCGTGCTGGCGCATGAGCGCGAGCACGCCTGCCTTCGCGACCGCGTAGGGCCCGAAGCCGGGGCCGGGGGCGACGGCGGCCTTGCTCGCGTTGAAGAGGAGGACGCCGCCGCGGCCCTGGGCCCGGAGGATCTCGGCGCCGGCGCGGGCGACCCGCGCGTGGGAGAGCAGGTTCTCGTCGAGCGAGCGCTCGAGCGCGGCGACGCCGGCGGCGGTCTCGAGGCGGCCCTCGGGGGCGGTGCCGGCGTTGCTCACGATCACGTCGACGCCGCCGAACGCGCGCACGCAGGCCTCGAACGCCGCGTCGACGTCCGCGTCCTTGGTCGCGTCCATCGTCACGCCGGCGGCGCGGGGCCGGGACTTGCCGGGGATCGCGGCCATCGCCGCGTCGAGGCGCTCGGCGTCGCGGTCGGCGAGGACGACGTGGGCCCCGGCGGCGAGCATCCGCCGCGCGGTCGCGAGGCCGATGCCGCTCGCGGCCCCGGTGACGAGCGCGACGCGGCCCGACATCGGTGCATCCTGCACGGGTTTGATCTTGGCCTGCTCGAGGCTCCAGTACTCGACGTCGAAGAGGTCGAGCATCGAGACGGGGGCGTAGGTGCCGACGTCGCTCGCGTCGGTCATCACCCGCATCGTGTGCTCGTAGACGTCGGCCGCGGCCCGGGCGGCCTCCGCGGTGCGCGCGGCGCTCACGAGGCCGACGCGCGGCAGGAGCACGATGCGCGGCCACGGGTCGAGCTTCGTCTTCTTGACGCCGCGCGCCTCGCAGCTCCTCGCGAAATACGCGTCGTAGCCGGCGGCGTACTCGCGCAGGCGCGAGACGAGGACGGCGCGGAGCGACGCGGGATCGTCGTGGGGGGCGCCCTTCACGAAGAGGGCGGTGGGCTTCGTGCGGATCACGTGATCGGGGGTGGCGCAGCCGACGGCCACGAGGTCCTGGGCGTCGGCGCGGGCCAGGAAGCCGAGCACGGCGTCGCTCGCGCGGAGCTCGAGCACGGGCCCGCGCTCCTCCGGCTCTCCGGCGACCTCGGCGAGGGCGCCGCGCAGGATCGGCAGGAGCTCGGCCTCGCGGGCGGCGCTCTTGTCGATGGCGGGGAGCGACACCGTGCGCATGTGATCGGCGACCCACCGCTCGGCGCGGGTGACGACCTCGATCATGCGCTCGTAGCTCTCCTTGGCGGTGTCGCCGAAGGTGAAGACGCCGTGCTTCTCGAGGATCATCACCTCGGCGCGGGCGCCGGTCTTCGCGAACGCGGCCCACGCCTCGGCGAAGCGGCGCGCGAGGACGAAGCCGGGCATGACGTAGGGGATGAACACGAGCCCGGGCCCGTAGGCCTCGCGGCACACCCGCTCGGCGTCGGGCTGGTCGGCGAGCGCGAGGATCGCGTCGGCGTGTGTATGATCCACGTATTTGAACGGCAGGATCGCGTGGAGCAGCGCCTCGACGCTGGGCGTCGGCGCGCTCGCGTCGAGGAGGGCGAGGCGCAGGGCGTTGACCATCGCCTCGTCGGAGAGCTCGGGGAGCTTGGCGAGCGCGAGGAGCGGCTCCATGCGCGCGGCGGGGTGGCCGGCGGGCTCGATGGTGGCGAGGTCCCAGCCGCTGCCCTTCACGTAGAGGACGTCGACCTCCTCGCCGAGCACGGTGCGCGCCCGCGACTTGACCGACGTGTTGCCGCCGCCGTGGAGGACGAGGTCGGGGTCCTGGCCGAGGAGGCGCGCGGTGTAGGTGCGCAGCGCGAGATCCTCGCTGACGCCGGGGGCGCGGGCCTCGACGGCGCGGCGGGCGTCTTCGTCCGTGTAGCGGCTCTGCATGGGAGGACGATCCTACTCGATCAGCGGCGGCGCCAGTCGCCGGACGGGACGGGGGGGGCGGCGCGCGTCGCCCGCTTCGTGCCGAACCACGCGTGGGCCTCGAGGGCAGAGGGGCTCGCGAGGACGACGGCGCGGCGCTCGAACTCGGCGCCCTCGAAGGCGTCGAGCTCGGGGAGCGCGGCGGCGTCGACCTCGTGGAGCTCGCCGCGGACCGCGGCGTGGCCGCGCGCGATCAGGGCGGGGTAGGGGCCGAGATCCACGAGCGTGTAGCGCGCGGCGGTCTCGGCCTCGGCGACGAAGCGCGCGCCGGCGCGCGCGAGCCAGCGGTGGTTCACCTCGCCGCGCATCAGCGTCCCGTACACGAAGATGCGCGCGCGGCTCACCGTGACGAATGAAGCACGAGGGCCTCGACGGGGCCAAGCCGCGCCACGCGCGCGCGCGGGGGTCGACGCGCCGGCGTCGTGGTACGATCGCCGCGTGAGGTCTCGTGTCGGGCTCGTCTTCGGGGCTTCGTGCGCGCTCGTGGCGGCTTGCTCCCCGACGCCGCCGAAGAAGGCGGTCGAGCCCGCGCCTACTCCGGTCGCCGGGTCCGCGCCGCCTGCTGCGTCCGCGCCGCCGGTGGCCGAGCCCGACACGCAGGCGGAAATCGGGCATCCGGCGGTCTTGTCCCGCTTCGAGGCCCTGGACACCGACGCGAAGGCGCCGAAGGCCTTGGCCGACGACGACGCGCTCCTCCGCGGCACGTTCGCCGTGCTCCCGGAGATCGCGCGATGCCGCACCCTGACCCGGTCGCGAGCGCACTGGGTGCAGCTCGAGTGGCGCGTCGACGCCGCGGGGGCGGTCGAGCGCGTGCTCGTCCTGCCCGTTTTCATCCCGGCGCCGGGGGCCGCGCCGGCGCTCGCCGAGGCGACCCTACAGTGCATCGAGAAGCGAGCGCTCCGCGCGCGGTTCGAGGGGAGGGCGATCGGAGCCCCGGCGCGCGTCCGCGCCCTCGTCGGCTTCGAGCTCGTCGACGTGGTCGACGGCGCGCCGCCGGACTTCACGCCCGAGGAGGACGGCCGGTGCCGCGAGCCGGCCTTCGAGTGCAAGCCGAGGAAGATGTGCTCCGCGCCGGAGGTGGTCCCGTGCCCTCGCGTGCCGTACCCGGCCGCGCGGCCGTCGTCGTCGATCCCGCCGCCGCCACCGCCCACCGCGCCGCCGCCACCGCCGCCGGACACGCCGCCGCCGAAGAAGCCCCCGGCCCGCCGTTGAGGCGACGCCGCGTATTGGCGTGTCATTTCAATCGAATACGCGATGACGCACCGAAGGGCCGGGGCGCGCGCCCGGGCGCGGTTCGCGGGCTTCGATGTCGGTCCTTGACACCGCGTGGGCTCTACGGCTACTGGTCTCTCCGCGTTTCGCTCCTCCCGGGGCGAGGCACAGGCGCGTAGCTCAGTGGTAGAGCACTACCTTGACACGGTAGGGGTCGTTGGTTCAACCCCAATCGCGCCTACGAAATCCCGAGCAACACGGCGGCTATCCCCGCCGGTCTAGGAGGCCCCGTCGACGACGCGGTCTCCTTTTTTCTTCTCCGCGAGCACGAGCCCTTCAGCCCTTCCGCTCCGCGGGCCCGCGCTCTTTCCGGGCTGGCTCCAGAGCGGCGCGTTCGCCGAGGTCGCGGGCGACCGGTACCCGCGGCGCTCGCGCCCGTCGGGAGGTCGGTCGCGCTCAGCCCGGCTGGACGCGGGCGAGGTAGGCCTCGAGCGTGCGCTTCCACGCGGGGCGATCCGTGCAGCGCGCGAGGTACGCGCGGACGTTCGCGTGCGGCTCGAGGAGGGCGGGGTCGGTG
>JAEUKG010001006.1 GCA_016794325.1 Myxococcales bacterium
GGAGCGGCCGGGGGCCGCGCGGCGGACGCTGGGCGGTCGTCGTCGTCGTCGGCGTGGTCGGCGCGATCGCGCTCGTGATGGCGGCTCGCCGGCTCGAGCCGCGGCGCGAGGCGCACGCCTCGTCGGCGGTGGCTCCGTCCGCGCCGCCTTCGGCGATCCCGTCGGCCGCGCCGCCGCCGCTGTCGGTCGTCGTGTTCGGGGACTCCACCGCGAACTCGCTCGGGTGGATCCTGCGCGGCACGCGGCGGCCCGGCCTCACGGTCGAGCTCCTCGGCAAGGACGGCTGCAGCATGGTCTACGACGCGTGCCTCGGCGAGACGTGGCTCGCGGAGGTCACGCGCGCGAAGCCCGACGCCGTGCTCGTCTTCCCCGGCGGCGTGTACCTGCACCCGTGGACCACGGCGCGCGGCAAGACGGTCTTCTCGTGCTCGAAGGAGTGGGACGCCGAGCTCGAGCGGGTGCTCACGCTGCGCCTTCGCGAGGTCGCCCGAGCGGGGCCGCGCGTCTACGGCGTGACGCTCCCGCACTCGCGCCGACCGTGGGACGGCCCGAAGGAGAACGGGCACGTCGACTGCGTCAACGCGGTGATCCGTCGCGCGGTGGCGAACGTGCCCGCGGCGGCGGTGCTCGACCTCGGCGAGCGCGTGTGCCCGCGCGGCGAGTGCCCCGAGCGCGAGCCCGACATGGCGGGCGCCATCCGCTCCGACGGCATCCACTACGACATGGAGGGCGCGCAGCCGATCGCGCGGTGGGTGCTCGAAGAGCTCTCGTCCCCCACCCGCCGCGAGTAGCGCGCGCCCCTCGCGCGCGCTCGCGGCGAAACCCAACGCCACCCGTCCGTCGACGTTGTCGTTGTCGTTCGTTGTCGTGGTCGGCGACGGCGCCGGGCCCTTGACGGGTGAGCCAACGCAAGCAGGCGCGGAAGGCGCCCTTTGGCGGGGGACCCGAGCCGAACCATCACTTGATGGCGCGCGCCAACACGGCTTCGTCGATGCCGCCGAGCACGGCCGAGAGCGGCTTGCCCGCCTTGCGAGCGATGTGCTTCGCGTGCGTGTTGAACGTGTCCGTCGACATGGCGAGGTCCGCGGCGAGCTCCCCGTGCTTCTTGCCGCGGAAGACCGCGAGCGCGGAGAGCACGGCGGCCTCGGTCTCGGTGAGGTCGAGCTCGGCGGCGACGCGGAGGGCCTCGCGGTGTCGGAGCTCCGAGGTCGCCGCGGACTCGGGCGGCGGGCTCGAGAAGGGTCGCACGCGCTCTCCGCGCTTGATCCGCTCCACCATCGTGCGCAGCGCGGCGAGGTCGAGCGGCTTCGCTACGAAGACGGCGCCGACGCGGGCCGCCCGCGCGCGCACCGCCGCGGTGTCGCTGCCGGAGCACGCGGTGAGGACGCAGTGCTCGTCCCGCTCGTGCGCGGCCTCGAGCACGGCGAGGCCGCCCTCCGGGTGCTCCGGCCCGAGCCTCACGTCGGCGAGGACTCCGCGCACGTCACGCCGCGTCGCGAGCGCGTGCAGCGCGCGCTCGTACGACAGCGCGACCACGACGTCCAGCGACTTCCCGATCCAGTGAGCGATCGCACGAGCCTCGCGCTCGTCGTCGTCGACCACCAGCACCGTCGTCATTGTCCCTCCCACCTTTCCCCATCACCAGTCGTGGTGATGCGCGGCTCTGCTGTCCCGGTCATCATCGTTTCGTCGCCGATCATCCAGCAAGTGACGGTCGTGCGACATCACCCCTAAGGAGGCCCGCCATGAGGTGCTACCCCCCCCCACACCGGACCACACCGTCACGAACGCTGCGCGTCGCAAGTGGTGCAGGTGTAGCCTTCTTGATCGCGATGACGCTGGGGGCCTGTTCGAGCACGCGTGAGACCGTCGGCAAGGCCGCGAGCGCGATCGAGAACGACGAGGTGGATACCAACACGCCGCGATGGCGGAATGCCTCGCTGCAGATCGGGACGGACAACCCGCTGAAGGCAGGCCCATGCACGGGCACATTGATAGGGCCTCGCGTCGTTCTCACCGCGGCGCACTGCATGCGGGCTTGCGGGAGCAGCGACCCGGTGCCCAACTTCGCGGACGCAGTGATCGGCGTCAGCAAGCTGGCCCCGGAGGCGAGCTACCGAGCGCACAACGTCCAGTGGCTCGACAAGTGCGGCACCGACGCCGTCGGGCTCCACCAAGGCGACATCGCCATCGCGATCCTCGACAAGCAGGTCGCGCCGACCATCGCGGCCGCGGTGCACCCGTGGGAGCCCGGGCTCGACTGTCCGGAGAGCTTCAGCAGCTCGGACATGGCGATGTTCAGCGGGTACGGCAACGTCGACGCGGATGGACAGCCCTCGATGTTCCGCCGCGTCAACTACTCCAGCAGCGTGAGCTCCACCGACGTCGCCTTCAGTCCGGCCTACCGAGCAAGGTGG
>JAEUKG010000990.1 GCA_016794325.1 Myxococcales bacterium
CGCTCGTCGCGGTCTTGCCGTGGGCGCTGCCCGGGCGCACCTCGTCGGCGTCGCTGCCGGGCTCGGGCCCGCGCGGCTCGGCGCCGTCGGCGCCCGGCTCCGATCCGTCGCGCGGCCTCGGCCTCGGCGGTACGACCCCGATGTCTCCGGGGCAGGTGACGCCGGCGGTCGCCGCGAGCGCGACGCCCCCGGGGCTCGGCACCGCCCGCACCGTCCACGACGCCGCGGCCGTGGAGGAGCACGCGCCGCTCCCGGTGGAGGGCGGGTTCTCGCGGGTGGTGTTGCTCGTCGCCGTCGTCGCGCTCGTCGGGCTCGGCGTCGCAGGCGCGCTCGCGCTCCGCGGTCGCGGCGGCGCGCGCGGCGACGCCGACGCGGGCGTCGTCGCCGCGCTCCCTCCGTGCCCGCGCGGCATGGTCCGCATCCCCGGCGCCGAGGTCACGATCGGCCGCGACGACGGCCGAGGCGAAGAGGCGCCGGCCCACCGCGTGGTCGTCCAGCCGTTCTGCGTCGACGACGGCGAGGTGACGGCCGCCGCGTACCAGCAGTGCGTCGACGGCAAGTCCTGCCCGCTTCCCGCCGCGCGCGCCGAGTGGCCGGGCATCGCCAAAGAAGAGCAGAAGACGTGGGGCGCGCTCTGCAACTTCGGCAAGCGCGATCGGAGCGCCCACCCGATGAACTGCGTCACCTACGACGAGGCGCAGGCGTATTGCGCCTCGCAAGGGCGGCGGCTCCCCAGCGAGACCGAGTGGGAGCTCGCGGCGCGCGGCGCCGAAGGCCGCGCGTTCCCGTGGGGGAACGATCCGCCGGGGCCGAAGCGCGTGAACGCGTGCGACAAGGGGTGCACGAAGCTCGGCCGCGCGCCCGACGCCCCCGCGCCGCTCCTCACCGAAGACGACGGCTGGGAGGCGACGTCGCCGTCGGGTCAGCTCACCGAGGGCGCGTCCGCGCTCGGCGTCTTCGATCTCGCGGGCAACGTCGCCGAGTGGACGGAGGGCCCCTTCTGCCCCTACGGCCAGCCGGCGTGCGGCAACGTCGCGCGGACGATCCGCGGCGGCTCGTTCCTCTCCGACGATCCGGCGATGCTCCGCGGGAGCGCGCGCGCCAAGGCGAGCCCGCAGACCCGCGCCCCGCACATCGGCTTCCGCTGCGCGAAGTGAGGCGGCCGCGCGCGGGTCGGGCGGGTAGCTTGGCGCGTGAGCGTGTTCCCCGTTCCGTCGGCCCACTCCGTCGCTGGTGACGCCACCGCGGCGGCGGCGTCGCTCCAGCGCGCGGGCGCGGGTCCCTCCCGCGACCGTCCCGGCGCGTGAGCCTGCGTGGTCACGACGCGCGCGGCAGGGCGCGCTCGAGGGCTCGCTCGAGCGCGCGCGTGGCGGCGAGGCCGGCGCCCTCGAGCCCGGGGACGATGACGGTCTCGAGCGTCTCCCAGAAGATGGCGTGCTGGGCGCGCCCGTCGGGCGCGCCTGCGCGTCGCGCCCGCTCGGTCGTCCGCGGGAGCGCCGCGAGCGGCCCGTAGTGGCGGATCTGATGCTCGAAGAGGCTCGGGAGGTAGCGCTCGACCTCGTCGAGCTCGGCGCGCCCGAGGTCCGCCGCCGCGCGCCGCAGCGAGCTCCAGCCGAGGCGCGCGTGGCCGATCTCGTCCTTCAGGATCCGGGTGAGCACCCGCTCGAGGTCGGGGGTGAGCGCGATCGCCCGCTCGCCCTCGACGAGGGCGACCGCGACCGTCTCGCTCGCGCAGCCGATCGACAGGACGTTGCGCAGGAAGGCGACCTTCGGCGACGCGTCGTCGTGGGGGGCCGCCGGCGGCAGGAGCTCTGGCGCGCTCGCGACCGGGTCGGCGTCGAGGTTGACGAGCACCTCGGCGCAGAGCTCGCCGTGCTCGATCTCCTCGCTCGCCATCCTCGCGATGTCGGCGACGACCCGCGGAGAGATCCCCGCCCGCATCGCCTGGCCGACCAGATCGCCGAAGACGCGCGCCGATGAGTACTCCATCACCATTCGGCCCCGCCAGCTCTCGATCACGAGCGCGCGCTCGTGGTCCTCGAGGACCGCGCGGCCGACGTCGAGAGATCGCGCGCGACGGCGCACGTGGGAGAAGTCGAGCTCGACGGTCACGACGCCACCTCCCGGTCGCACTGCGCGAGCGGCGGGGGCGCGGGCGGTCCCCACGTCGGCGGCCGGCCGATGCACCCCTGGTTGCCGTCGACGCGGAACAGCGCCTCGCTGCGGCTCGCGCCCGACTCCCGCGTCGCCGCCTCCTCCCGCTCCGCCGCCGCCGCCTCCGCCCGCAGCGCGCCCAGCGCCGCCAGCGCGACCCCCGCCACGCACGCCACCTTCGCCGCCGCCCGCACCGCACGGATTCGCTCGTCACCGCTCATGCGTCCACCTCCGCGAGGCCGGCTCTGCAGGGCCCGTACCGCGTCATCCACTGATTGAACCAGTGAGTGACACGACCTTTGCAACGAGCGAGAACCATTCATGGACAGCCCCCCGATCGCTCCCTTCTGGATCGCGCAGATCGCCGCCGTCACCGCCGCGGGCGGCGCCGGGCTCGCGCGAACGCTTCGCGCTCGGCGCGTACGACCCGTCGCGGTGCTCCTCCCGCTCCTCCCGCTGCTCGTGGCGCCGGCGGGCGCGATCGGTGCAGAGTGCATCGTTCGCACGATCGTCCACGTCGCAGCGCACCGGCCCGGGTTGCCCGCCCTCGGGGGGGCGATGGCGTACGGCGCCCTCGCCGCCTACGCGGGCGCGCAGGCGGCGCTCGCGCCCCGCGGCCTTCGCTGGGAGGCGCTCGGCGACGCGGTGGGGCCGCTCGCGTGCCTCGTCGCCTTCGGGCGGATCGGCTGCCTCTGCGCGGGGTGCGAGCCCGGGGTGATGGGGCCGCTCGGCCTCCGTCACCCGGTCGCGATCTACGAGGGCGCGGTCGCGCTCCTCGGGTGGTGGCTCGCCGGCCGCGCCGAGCGCTGGCTCCCGGCCCGGAGGGAGGCGCGGTTCGCCGCCTTCGCCGCGGTGTACGCGATCGGTCGCGCCGCGATCGAGGTCCTCCGCGATCCCGGCCCGCTGACCGGCGGTGGCGTCACCATCGCCCAGCACCTGTCGGCGGCGACGCTGTTCGGCCTCGCGCTCGCGCTCTTGGGCTCGGGGGGGCGCGAGCGACCGCGCCCGTGAGGCGGTTTTGGTCGGCGCGGCGCCGCCGTTGTACCCTCCGGCGGTGAGGTCCCGGCTCCGGCGTCGCGTCGCGGTGGTCGCTGCCGTCGCGTTCGCGCTCGGCGTCGCCGCCTACGCGTGGCTGCGGCCCGCCTCGATCGAATGCGAGCCCCGCCGAGGCGCGAGCGTCTTCGTCTCCACCGATCGGCACACCCTCGCGCTGTGCGAGGACGGGCGAGCGGTCGCGCGCTACCGCGTGCGCCTCGGCAGACGCGGCGTCGGCAAGGAGCGCGAGGGCGACGGCAAGACCCCGCTCGGGACCTACCCCCTCGGGGCCGCGCGGCCGTCGGCCGCCTACGGGCTGTTCGCGCCCATCGGCTACCCCACGCCGGAGCAAGCCGCGCGCGGCCTCACCGGCAGCGCGGTCGGCATCCACGGGCCGGGCCGATCGGCGCGCGCGTTCGGCCCGCTCGTGAACCTCGCCGACACCACCGACGGCTGCGTCGGCCTCGCGACCGATCGCGAGATGGCCGAGGTCGCGGATTTCGTGCGCGCGCGCCACGCCGCCGTCGTCGTCGTCCGCTGACGCCCCGCGCCCGCACCCCGCCGATTGTGACGTCGCGGAAAACTCTCGCCGCGAGCGCTTCCGCGCGGGTTGGCACGGGCCCACGCTGAGGCACCAAGAAAAGGAGAAAAACAGCGAATACCTACATGAACGTGCAGAAGCAGAACGACAGGGACGTCCCGATGAAGAGCCAGGCGCCGACCGGGCGGCGCGCGTGGTGGATTGGAGCAGGAGCAGCGGTGGTGTGCGCCCTCGGCCTCGCGGTCGTCGCGTGCGCGCCGGCGCCGCGCAACCGGGTGGCGCCGGAGGACGCGGCCAAGGCCTGGGCGACCAAGCTCCAGCTGCCGTACCGAGGCGCGGCGTGCACGATGTTCGACAGCGACGACGACGGCTACGTGAGCTGCATCGTCGCGCTCGACGGGCCCGATCGCGTGTACTTCCAGGGGTTGCAGTGCGGCGAGCTCGGCTCGAGCAAGGGCGGCGGCTGCAAGGTCGACGCGAAGAACCCCGAGACCAAGCTCGTCGTGGCCATCAGCCCCGACGGCCGCGTGACGAAGGCGCCCCCCTGAGGCCACTCCCCGCGCGCGGCACGTCCAGAGCGTAACACCTCGAATTTGCGAGGATCTCCGGTGATAGTGACTCACAAATGAGTCACGATGGGGCCGTGTGCTAGAGAGTGCCCCGATGTTTGCGCGAATCGCTCTCACCCGGCTCGGCTCCCGCCTCGACGTGCGCGGCACGTGCGAGTTCCACGTGCGCCGATCGGCGCGCGACGCCTGCGGCTTCGCCGACACGTTCTTCGCGGTGCGCGGCGACGTCGTGCTCGGGAGCCCCCACGCCTCGGCGACCTTCGCCCACGCGCTCAAGGCCAACATGGGCGTCGAGGTGTCGCCGGCGGCGCTCCGCGCCATGGGCCTCATGCACGAGGTCCTCCACGCGGTCCTCGCGATCTACCGCCAGCGCCACCCCGAGGTGCTCGCGCGGCTCGTGCCCGCGCTCGAGGAGGCGCTCGGCGCCGACGTGGATCACACGCTGCGCGTCATGCTCGCCGACCTGCCGCCCACCGAGGTCTACCGCGGCCGGGTGACCGTCGACGAGTGGCTCGCGCGGCCGGACGGAGACGTCGGCGGCCGCGAGCGCGCGCTCGAGGAGCTGATCCTCCTCTACGTCGCCAACGAGAACCGCGCCTACGCGCCGATCCAGCCGATCATCGACGACACCGAGCTCCGGCTCGCGACCGCGTACGGCCGCATCGTCGGCCGCGTCCGCGCGCAGCTCGAGGACGCGCCGCGCTTCGGGCCCGACGGCCAGTTCCTCCTCGACATGTTGATGGCGCCGGCCGCGGCCGCGCCCGGATCGATCTTCGAGCAGCTCGCCTGGCTCCGCGACCGCTGGGGCCTGGTGCTCGCCGACACCGGTCTCCTCGAGGAGCTGCATATCCCGTTCGGGATGCGAGCCGAAGAGGCCTGGCTCGGCAAGAAGAGCCACGGCAAGCCCGCCGGCGAGGGCTCGCCGATGCGCTTCGACTCGTGGGCGCGCGACCACGAGTACGAGGCCTTCAGCCCCGACCTCGACTGGATGCCTCGGGTCGTGATGATCGCGAAGAGCACCTTCGTGTGGCTCGACCAGCTCACCCGCTTCCACGGCCGGCCCATCCGCACCCTCGCCGACGTGCCCGACGAGGAGCTCGAGAAGCTCTCGCGCTGGGGCATCACCGCGCTCTGGCTCATCGGGGTGTGGCGGCGCTCGCGCGCCTCGGCCCGGGTGAAGCACCGCTTCGGCAACCACGAGGCGCTCGCGAGCGCGTACTCGCTCGACGGCTACGACATCGCCCCCGAGCTCGGCGGCCACGACGCGTACCGGGTGCTGCGCGAGCGCGCCGCGCGCCACGGGATCCGCCTCGCCAGCGACATGGTGCCGAACCACATGGGCGTCGACTCGCGCTGGGTGGTGGACCACCCGGACTGGTTCCTCGGCCTCGATCACCCGCCGTACCCCGGCTACCGCTTCGACGGGCCCGATCTCTCGGACGACGCCCGCGTGGGCGTGCACATCGAGGACGGCTACTGGTCACGCACCGACGCCGCCGTCGTCTTCAAGCGCGTCGACCGGTGGACGGGCAGCGCGCGCTACATCTACCACGGCAACGACGGCACCAGCATGCCGTGGAACGACACCGCGCAGCTCGACTACACGAAGCCCGAGGTCCGCGAGGCCGTCATCCAGACCATCCTCCACGTCGCGCGGATGTTCCCGATCATCCGCTTCGACGCCGCGATGACGCTCGCCAAGCGCCACTACCAGCGCCTCTGGTTCCCGCTCCCGGGCTCGGAGGGGGCGGTCCCCTCGCGCGCCGAATACGGGATGACGAAGGACCAGTTCGACGCCGCGATCCCGGTCGAGTTCTGGCGCGAGGTCGTCGACCGCGTCGCCGCCGAGGCCCCCGACACGCTCCTCCTCGCCGAGGCCTTCTGGCTCATGGAGGGGTACTTCGTCCGCACGCTGGGGATGCACCGCGTCTACAACTCGGCGTTCATGAACATGCTGAAGAAGGAGGACAACCTCGACTTCCGCATGCTCATCAAGAACGTCCTCGAGTTCGAGCCCCAGGTGCTCAAGCGGTTCGTGAACTTCATGAACAATCCCGACGAGGATACTGCGATTGCGCAGTTCGGCGACGGGGACAAGTACTTCGGCGTGTGCGTCCTCCTGGCGACCCTGCCGGGCCTGCCGATGCTCGGCCACGGGCAGATCGAGGGGTTCACCGAGAAATACGGGATGGAGTACGCGCGCGCGCGGCACGCCGAGGAGCCGCGCGGCTGGATGGTCGAGCGCCACGAGCGCGAGATCTTCCCGCTCCTCCGCCGCCGCTACCTCTTCGCCGACGTCGAGCGCTTCCGCCTCTTCGACGCCGTCACCGACGCCGGGACCGTGTGCGAGGACGTCATCGCCTACACCAACGGCCACGGCAGCCAGAAGGCGCTCGTCGCCTACAACAACCGCTACGCGAGCGCGCGGGTGCGCCTGCGCGAGAGCGTGCCGTTCCGCGGCGCGGGGGGCGACCTCGCGCGGAGCTCGCTCGTCGAGGCCCTCGGCCTCGCCGTCGAAGAGGGGCTCTACCTCGTCGCCCGCGACGTCATCGCCCAGCGCGACCACGTGTACGAGGTCCAGGAGCTCGCGATCGCCGGCCTCCCCATGGAGCTCGGCGCGTTCCGCTTCAAGGTCCTGCTCGACTTCCGCGTCGAGCGCGAGGCCGCGGGCGCCCCGTGGGGCGAGCTCGCCCGCCGCCTCGACGGCGCCGGCACCCGCTCCGCCGACGACGCCCTCGCGGTGGTCGCCGGGGCGGCGGTGCTCGATCCGCTCCGCATCGCCCTCGGCGCCGCGCACGCGCGCTACCTCGAGACCGCGTCCGAGGAGGACA
>JAEUKG010001023.1 GCA_016794325.1 Myxococcales bacterium
CCGCCTCGTGGCGTTCGACGCGCGCCTGCCCCACGCCGTCGCTCGGGTCGGCGGCGTCGAGCGCGCGCTGGACGGGCGCGTCGCCATCCAGGGCTGGCTCGCGCCGGGCGGGCTCCTCGTCACCGGTCGCGACGACGAGGACGCGTGCCGCGCCGCGGTCGACCGCGCGCTCGCCGAGGTGACCCCGTCCGCTCGCGACGAGGGGTACGTGGCGGTGGCGCTCGACGTCGCGCGGGCGGGCACCGTGACGCGCGCGCGCCCGATCGCCGATCTCGGGCTGCCCGGCACGCGCGGCCTCGCGCTCGCGTGCCGCGCCCTCGCGCGCGCGCGGTTCGAGCCGCGGCCTCGCGCCACCGAGGTGGTCGTGCCGATCGCGTGCGGACCGCGGCGCGCTCGCGTCGCCGGGGGCGCGGCGTGAGCGGCCGCGGAGCGCTCCTCGTCCTCGGCGGCGGCGGCCACGCCGCGGTCGTCGCCGACCTCGCCGCGCGCGCGGGCTTCCGCGTCGTCGGCTTCCTCGACGACGAGCGGCCCGCGAGCGCGCTCGGCGACGCTCCCCACCTCGGGCCGATCGCGGGGCTCACCGCGGCCGCTGGGCGCTTCCCGGGCGCGTCGGCCCACGCCGCGGTGGGGGCGGCGGCGCTGCGCGAGGCGTGGCTCGACGCCGCGCGCCGCGCCGGCCTCCTCGAGGGCACCGTGGTCGCGCCGAGCGCCGACGTCTCTCCGAGCGCGTCGCTCGGGCCGGGCGCGTTCGTCGGCGCGCGCGCGGTCGTCGCCGCCCGCGCGTCGGTCGGTCGCGGCGTCCTCGTGAACACCTCCGCCGTGGTGGAGCACGACGCCGTCGTCGAGGACTTCGCCCACCTCGCGACGGGCGCGATCGTGTGCGGCGGCGCTCGCGTCGGTCGCGGCGCGCGCGTCGACGCCGGCGCGGTGGTGCCGGCGAACGCGGTCGTCGAGGCGGGGGCTCGGATCGCGCGCTGAGGCGCGCACACAACGTGCGCGCCTGGGCTACACCGGATCCAGGTTGTGCCCGTCGTGTCCCAGCCCGTCTCGCCCGATCGTGGCGATTCTCCCCTTAGAATCCCGTAAGTTGGCGCAGGGTGGGGAAAAGGCCGCGGGGGTCCTACATTGGCACCCGCGTTGCAGCAGCCCCGGTCATGACGCTCCGTCGCCTGGCGCTCCTCGCTCTGCCCGTCGCTCTCATCCTCGGTGGCTGCGCAAGCCCCGACGAAGGCGCGGGCGACGAGGGTGGCGGCGACGTGACGGAGGACGCCCTCACCCAGACCTACTCGAACCAGACGCTGCTCTGGGAGGGCAACTGGGACTTCCTCGTTCGGTGCGACTCGTACTCGCGCGGCCAGAGCGCGGTGATGTTCACCTGCGACGAGCACCCCTCGCGGAGCTTCGTCGACGAGGGCGCGTGGGTCGCCGCGCCGCGCAACGTCTTCGGCCGGAGCCTCTGCAACAAGACCGCGCGCGTCTGCAAGGGCGACACGTGCATCGACGCGAAGATCATCGAGCGCTCCGTCACGAGCAACAAGTGGGAGGGATCGACCGCGGTCCTCGACGCGCTCGGCGTCGACGCCGGCTTCACGAGCTGCACCCGCACCTGGGGCACCGCGACCGGCGTGAAGATCACCGTGAACCGCTGAGCGCGTTCGGCGCTTGCCGTCGTCGCGCCGCCCGGCCATTCTTCGGGGATGCGTTGGACTACCGGGCTGCTCGTCGTGCTCGCAGGTGTCACCGGCGGGCTCGCTGCGTGCGTGGGTGACGATCCCGTCCCGAGCTCGAGCTCGTCCAGCGGGTCGGGCTCGTCGTCGAGCGGCGGGTCGGGCTCGTCGTCGAGCGGCGGCTCGAGCTCGTCGTCGAGCGGTGACGGCGGGGTGACCTCGCTCGTCCCGACGACGCTCGGCTCGCGGCTCGTCGCGTGGTTCGACAACGACAAGGCGCGGTTCCTCGTGCCCGAGGCCGGCCCGCTGCGCGTCGCGCGGTGGGAGGACCGGTCGCCCGCGGTCTCGAACGCCAACCAGCCGGCGGCGGAGGCGCGCCCGCTCGCGGCGGTGCACCTCGGCGGCTACCGCGCCGTGTTCGACACCCAGACCACGCTGCCCCAAGCGCTCCTCCTCGGCGACGGGCCGGCCATCCAGTGGGGCAACGGCGATTTCGCGGTGTTCTGCGTGTGCAGCTGGCCGAAGGTGCAGAGCGGGCGAGCGGCGCTCTGGGCGAAGGTCGACGAGGCGAGCGCGACCCCCGAGGGCCTCGTCCTCGGCTTCACCCGCGACGCGACGGGGAACGCCAACCTACTCGCGGAGCTCGGCCCCGGGCTCGTGCGGCGCAGCGCGTCGGCGCCCACCGACACGGTCCTCCACCGCTTCGCGTGGGTGCGGCAAGCGAACCGGCTCGCGATGCGCGTCGACGGCGCCGAGGTCTACGCCCTCGACGGCGCGGGCCAGGACGTGACCAACGCCGGCAAGCCGGTCGCGATCGGGCGCGCCCGCAACGCCAAAGAGGCGTCGAACCCGTATTTCCTCGGCGACGTCGCGGAGATCGTCGCCGTGAAGGGCGCGCTCTCGCTCGCGGAGATCCAGGGCGTCGAGCTCTATCTCAAGACGCACAACGTGCTCTGACCGTCGCGCGCGCCGGCGGTGACGATCAGCGCGCGACGGGGAGGTGCTTGCTCGCGTCGCCGCCGCCGGTGAGCGCCGAGAAGAAGTCGTTGCCCTTGTCGTCGACGACGATGAACGCGGGGAAGTCGACGACGTCGATGCTCCACACCGCCTCCATGCCGAGCTCGGGGTACTCGAGCACGCTCACCTTGGTGATGTTGTCTTTGGCGAGCCGCGCGGCGGGGCCGCCGATCGACCCGAGGTAGAAGCCGCCGTGCTTCTTGCACGCCGCGGTCACCGCGGCGCTGCGGTTGCCCTTGGCGAGCATCACGAAGCTGCCGCCGGCGGCTTGGAAGGCGTCGACGTACGAGTCCATGCGCCCGGCGGTGGTGGGGCCGAACGAGCCCGACGCGTAGCCGGTCGGGGTCTTCGCCGGCCCGGCGTAGTACACCGCGCGCTCCTTCATGTAGTCGGGGAGGCCCTCGCCGCGGTCGAGCCGCTCCTTGATCTTCGCGTGCGCGATGTCGCGCGCGACGACGAGCGGCCCGGTGAGGCTCAGGCGGGTGCGGATCGGGTGCTTCGACAGCTCCTTGCGGATCTCGCTCATCGGCCGCGACAGGTCGATGCGCACGACGTCGCCCGCCAGCGCGCTCGCGTCGACGTCGGGGAGGTAGCGTGCGGGGTCGCGCTCGAGCTCCTCGAGGAACACGCCGTCCTTCGTGATCTTGCCGAGCGCCTGCCGGTCGGCCGAGCACGACACCGCGATCGCGATCGGGAGCGACGCGCCGTGGCGCGGCAGCCGGACGACGCGGACGTCGTGGCAGAAGTACTTCCCGCCGAACTGGGCGCCGATGCCGAGGCTCCGCGACAGATCGAGGAGCTCCTTCTCGAGGGCGACGTCGCGGAGGCCGTGGCCGAGCTCGGAGCCCTCGCGCGGGAGGTCGTCGAGGTAGCGGGCCGACGCGAGCTTCGCGGTCTTGAGCGCGTGCTCCGCGCTCGTGCCGCCGATCACCACCGCGAGGTGGTAGGGCGGGCAGGCGGCGGTGCCGAGGCTCTTCATCTTCTCGCCGATGAAGGCGAGCAGGCTCTTCGGGTTCAGCACCGCCTTCGTCTCTTGGTAGAGGTAGCTCTTGTTGGCGGAGCCGCCCCCCTTGGCCATGAAGAGGAAGTGGTACTCGTCGCCCGACGTCGCGTAGAGCTCGATCTGGGCGGGAAGGTTCGAGCCGGTGTTGACCTCGCGGTACGTGTCGAGCGGGGCCATCTGCGAGTAGCGCAGGTTGGTCTCGGTGTAGGTCTCGAACACGCCGCGCGCGATCGCCTCCTCGTCCGCGAGGGGGCTCGGGCTCGTGAAGACGAGCTGGCCCTTCTTGCCCATCACGATCGCGGTGCCGGTGTCCTGGCAGCTCGGGAGCACGAAGCCCGAGGCGACGGAGGCGTTCTTGAGGAGCTCGAGGGCGACGAACCGGTCGTTCGCCGACGCCTCGGGGTCGTCGAGGATCGCGCGGAGGCTCGCGAGGTGCCCGGGGCGGAGCAGGTGCGCGATGTCGCGCATCGCCTCGCGGGTCAGCCGGGTGATCGCCTGCGGCTCGACCCGGAGGAACGTGTGGCCCCCCGCGTCGAACGTCGACACGCCGTCCCGCGTCACGAGGCGGTAGGGCGTGTCGGCGTGGTGGTGCGAGAGCGGCAGAAGCTCGGAGAACCGGAACTCGGGCATGCGGCGCTTCTATCGCGGATCGCGCGGGCAGGAAAGCGCGGCCCTCACGGCCGGAACAGCATCGATCCGACGCCGAACGAGGGCGGCACCTCGCTGTACGTGTGCGCGTGCGGCCGGTGCTTCTTCGAGTGCGCGGCGCACCAGAGCTCGGCGCCGTTGGTCTCCTTCTGGTGGGTGACGCAGTCGGGGCACGGCGGCTCGATCTCGGGCGCGGTCGCGGCGGCGTAGTCCTTGGGCCGGGCCACGAAGACGGGGCACTGGGCCTTGCTCGCGACCTGCGTGGCCACCGAGCCGAGGAGGAAGCGCTGCACCGCGTTGAGCTTGCGGCTGCCGACGACGATGAGGTCGGCGTTCAGGTTGGTCGCGGTCTGCACGATCTCGCGCCACGCGGTGCCGGCGGCGAGGTGGCCCGTGACCTTGCCCGAGAACTTCTCGAGCGCGACCTTCGACACGTCCTCGAGCAGCTTGCGCCCCTTCTCGAGCATCTCGCTCGACGAGGGCGCGAACGACGCCTCGGCCGGGGCCCCGCTGCGCGGCATCCACTCGAAGACGTGGAGGAGGTGCAGCTCGGCGTTCGGCGTGCGCGACGCGAGCTCGCACGCGTTGTCGACGACGTACGTGGAGAGCGGGGTGTCGTCGATGGCGGCGACGATGACGCGGCGTTCGATGGGTACGGTGCTCATGGCCGCGCGAGGTGCAAGGTCCGAGCCGCCGGTCGCGCGCGCGCCGCCTGCGTGGCGCGCGTCGCGTCACCGCGGCCGCGGCCCATGAAAGGACCCGGCATTTCTCCGAGCGCGCGCGCGCGGCGCCTCGCGAAAGGCGAAGCCCTCCGTTCCGCGACCGCGCAGCCGCTGCGCTCGACCGCACGGGGTGCGGGTGCGAGGCGCGCCCCAGCGCGAGGCGTTCGCGCGCCGCTCCGTCGCGAGGCGCACCGTCCGGGGCTCCGGAGCGCGCTCCCGGCCCACCCGCGCCTGGAATCGCGCCCCGCAATCGCGGGGGTGATTGGCTGGCACAGCGCGTGTAAGCTCATGGACCCATGAAGCGAATCCTCGTCGCCCTCGACTCCTCGCCGCGCGCCTCGCTCGTCCTCGAGGCCGCGATCAAGCTCGCTCGCGCCACCGGCGGCAAGCTGCGCCTGTTCCGCTCGGTGGGCATCCCGCCCGAGATCCCGTCGACGTTCACCGGCGGCACCGGGCCGAGCCTCACCGACGTCCTGCTCGAGAGCGCCAAGGCCGAGCTCGACGAGCGCGCCAAGCAGGTGCCCCCCGAGCTCCTCGAGGGCGCCTATACCCACGTGAATACCCCCTGGGACGGCATCGGCCGCGCCGCCAAGGAGCACGACGCCGACATCATCGTGATCGGCTCGCACGGCTACGGCGCGATCGACCGCATCCTCGGCACGACCGCCGCCAAGGTCGTCAACCGGGCCGATCGCAACGTGCTCGTCGTGAAGACCGGCTTCGACGGCCCGCCGGCCGCCGGAAGGGGCGCCCGGCGCGCCCCGCAGGGCGCTCGGGCCGTCGCCCCGGCGGGGGCGAGGCGCGGCGCGCGCCTGCGCGAGCGCGGCGGGGCGCGGGCGCGGCGCGGGCCCGTCGGG
>JAEUKG010001033.1 GCA_016794325.1 Myxococcales bacterium
CGTCGACGTGCCCTCGGTCGTGCACGCGAGCGCGGCCAGTGTCGCGAGCGCCCCGAGGGACGCCGCGATGCTCCAGCTCTTCTTCATGGTCTTCTCCAGGTCGGATCGAACCCTCACCCGACGGCGAAAAGGTTCTTGAAATCATGTGGTTGGGCGGCACGTGGCCGTGGCGAAGCCGCGCGCCGACGCGCGTCGGATCGCGACCGTCACGGCTCACGCCGCGGTCGAGCCTCCGCCCAGAGCTCTGCCCAGAGCGGAGGACGGGCCTACGCGATCTCCGAAGACCGAGGTGGGGGCGTGGGTGGCCGCGCGCGGCCTCTCTCGAGGGGCGCGGCCGGGCACGGGGGCGGGTTGAGGCGGGAGGAGCTCGGAGCGCTGACGAAGAGCGACTCGGGGACGAGGCTCTCGGGCAGCGAAGGCACGCCAGGCGGCGCCGGCGAGTCGTCGCACGAGCTGCGCGCGACGACGTTCTGCCGATCGTGGGCCCGGGACTCGGCGCGGAGCTTGCCGAGCTTCGCGCACGCAGGGCAGCCGCAGGTGCCGGGCTCCATGCCGCAGGCGCAGAAGTGGTCGCCCTCGGCGCCGAGCGCGGTGACGGCGGCGCCGAACGCCGAGCCCAGGAGGAGGGGGGCCGCGGCGACGAGGAGGACGAGCGCGACCTGCAGGCGCTGGATCACCCGCATCGTCCGTAGGCGCGTCCGAAGCCCGTCCACGACCTCGACTCTAGCAGGTTCGGCAGGGGGCGGCGCTGCCCTTGGCGGGCGCCGGACTTTTCGCCACACTTCTCCTGTGGGCTTGGAGATCTTCGCGGTGCTCCTCGCGGCGCTCTCCGTGGCGCTCGTGCTCGGCGGCTTCGTCGTCTCGTTCGCGCTGAAGGAGCGGGAGCGCGACGATCTCGCGGCAGCGTGGCGCGCCTACGCGTCGGCGCGCGCGATGCGGTTCACCGAGCCCGCGGGCGAGTGGCCGCATCGGACCATGCCCGAGGTGGACGGCGGCGACGGCCGGCCCGGGTTCGCGCTCTCGACGTCGCGGGCGGGCGGGGCGCTGCGCACCCGCGTCTGCGTGCGCACCCGCGAGACCGTCCTCGCGCACCTCGTGGCGTCGACCGACGCCCGCGACGCCGCCGACGTCGGCGTCCCCGCGCGGCGCGACGTCGGGGCGGACGGGAGCGGCTTCGCGGCGGCGTACGCGGTCGCGGCGACGCCCGAGGTCTTCGCCGAGCGCGCGCTCTCGGCCGACGTGCGCCGCGCGCTCGTGGCGTTCCGCACGTCCGGCTACGTGAAGCTCGAGCACGACCGCGGCGAGGTGTCGGTCGTCTGGGACGGGGCCGAGACCAACGCCGCGCGGCTCGACGAGGCGACGCGGCTCGCGGAGATGATCGCGGACACGATCGTCGCCGCGCACTTCGGCCGCGCCGCCTGAGCGCGCCGCGCCCCTCAGGCGAGGTGCTTGCGGAAGAACTCCACCATGCGGCCCCACGCGAGCTTGGCGTTCTCCGGGTGGTACACTTCGGGCCGCGTGTCGTTCACGAACGCGTGCTGGGCGTCGTACACGCAGAGCTCCATCGGGTGCGAGCGGCTCGCGAGCTCGTCCTGGATCGCCTTGGCCTTCGCCACCGTGACCCACGCGTCGTGCTCGGCGACGTGCGCTTGGATCGGCGCGGTGACCTTCGCGTAGTCGACCTTCTCGGGGACCGGGACGCCGTAGAACGGCACGACCGCCGACAAGCCCGGCACGTGGCACGCGGCCGCGAACGACATCGCGCCGCCCATGCAGAAGCCGGTGACGCCGACCTTGCCGGAGCAGCGGGGGCTCGCCTTCAGCCACGCGACCGCGCCCGCGATCTGGTCGACCGCGCGCGCGGTGTCGAGCGCCTGCATGAGCGCGCCGGCCTCGGCGGGGTCCTTCGTGGTCTTCCCGTCGTAGAGGTCGGGGGCGATGACCAAGAAGCCCTCGCCCGCGAGGCGCGTGGTGAGGTCCTTCACGTGGTCGTTCACGCCCCACCACTCCTGGACGAGCACGACGCCGGGCGCGCGCGCGTCGCCCGCCGGCTCGGCCACCTCGGCCTGCATCTCGAAACCCGACCGCGCCTCTAGCTTCACTCGCTTCGTCATGCGCCGGAGGCTAAATCACAGTTCGCGAATCTCGAACGTCATTTTCGCGCGACGCGAGCGCCGCGCGCGCTTCACCGGGGCGCCCCGAGGGC
>JAEUKG010001074.1 GCA_016794325.1 Myxococcales bacterium
GACCAGCTCTTCAACCTGCTGGTGGGGCGCGACATCATGCCGAAATACGGCAAGCGCGCGCAGATGGTGATGACGACGCCGATCCTCGAGGGCACCGACGCGAAGATCGAGGGCGGCAAGGTCGTCGGCAAGAAGATGAGCAAGAGCGAGGGCAACTACATCGGCCTGCTCGAGCCCCCGCTCGTCATGTTCCGCAAGGTCATGCAGATCGACGACGAGGTCATCTTCCGCTACTTCGACCTCCTCTCGGCGCGCTCCAACGAAGAGATCCGCGAGCTCAAGACCGCCAAGGCCGACGGCTCGAAGGCGCCGATGGCGATCAAGGCGCTCTTCGCCAAGGAGATCATCGCGCGCTTCCACGACGCGGCCGCGGCCGATCAGGCCGAGGCCGAGTTCACGAAGGTGTACTCCAACGACGCGATCCCCGACGACGTCCCCGAGGTGCGGGTGAAGAGCGAGGGCAAGCCGCTGTGGATCGCCAAGGCCCTCTCGTCGGCGGGCCTCGTCGCCTCCACCAGCGACGGCAAGCGCCTCGCCGAGCAGGGCGGGGTCGAGGTCGATCAGGTGCGGGTCCGCGACGGAAACCTGAAGCTCGAGCCCGGTAAGCGCTATCTTCTCCGCGTTGGGTCGAAGAACCGAAAGTTCGCCTACGTCGTCGTCGAGCCCTGACCGCCTCGGCCGGCGCTCGTTCGCGCTCGCGTCGCTGGCGCTCCTCGTCGCCGCCTGCGGCGACAAGAAGCCCGCGGCGGCGCCGAGCGCGCCCCCGCCCCAGCCGCTCAAGCTCGACCCGCTCGTCGACACCGTCCCCTCCGCCGGGCTCACCTGGCTCGTGTGGGCCAAGCCTCGCGCCCTCGCCCAGGACGCGGAGCTCGTCCCGCCGATCGCCCTCCTCTTCCCCGAGGATCGCTTCGCCGCGTTCGCCAAGCGCCACGGCGGCCTCGACCTCCGGCAGATGCACGAGGTCGTGGTCGCGAAATACGGCGACGCCACGAGCTTGTATGCTGCACGTATCCCCCACGACCCCGCCAAGCTCGAGGCGGCGTTCGCGGGCCGCGCCACCGTGCTCGAGGCGCGCGCCGTCGATCAGCCGTCGCCGCCGGTGGTGCGCATGTTCGGCGAGGTCGCGGGCGAGCGGCAGCAGATCGCCATCTTCGGCCGCGACGCGGTCGCGCTCGAGGTGGGGCGCTTCGGGCCGCTCCGCGCGGTGGAGGCGTTCGCGATGGGCAAGCTCAAGAAGGCCAAGCCGGCGCTGCGCACCGGCCCCCTGGCGCGCGTCGCCGAGCTCGCGGGCGACGCGCCGGTGATCGCGGCCGCGCCCGGCCCCTTCACCGGCGAGCTCGAGCGAGGCCTGGGCGGTCTCCTCCGCGCCGCGACCTCGGTCGGCCTGGCGGTCGCGCCGCGCGGCAAGGGCCTCGTCGCCAAGGTCGTCGTCACCGGCGCCTTCGCCGACGACGCCCCGCGCGCGGCCGAGCGGCTCGCCGCCGCCGTCCACGTGGTGCGCGAGAGCGGGCTCGGGCGTCTGTGCGGCGCCCACGAGCCGCTGCGCGAGCCGGTGACGCGCGCCACCCCCGACGCGCTCGTGCACGAGGTGGAGCTCGACGCGGCGCGCATCGCGAAGGGGCTGCACGACGCCGTCGACG
>JAEUKG010001160.1 GCA_016794325.1 Myxococcales bacterium
CGCGATCGCGGCCGCGCGCCGGAGGTGCGCGCTCACGACCACGACCGGATCACCCCGAGCGAGACCCCGGCCTGCGACGGCTGGTTCTGCCCGAAGAAGGGGAGATCCACGAACGGGGTCGCCTGCAGGCGCCACCGGTCGTCGAGGGGGTAGGTGCCGGCGCCGGTCAACCGCACGAGCCGGCGCCCGCTCCCGGGGACGGTGACGCCGTCCACCGACGCCGGCGTCTCGACGGTGAAGGAGCCGAGGAGCCCGATCGCCGCGTCGTTGTCGAACGAATACGCCGCACCCGCGAGCACGGTGATCTGCGGTCCGAGCGCGGTGCGAATCCCGCGCGCCGTGCGCGGGGCGCGCAGCGCGAGGACGCCGGTCACGTTGAGGAGGACGTGGCCGTACGTCTGCTCGATCGCGACGCCGGCGTTGCCTTGGAGGGCCCCGACGCCGGTGGCGTTCGTGGCGAGCGGGCGCGTCGAGGACTCGGGGGGCTTGCCGGTGGGGAGCGTCACCCCCGCGAGGAGGCCGACGCCGGGGAAGGGCCGCCGCTCGCCCGCGGAGACGAAGTCCCAGCGCGCCGAGGCGTTGACGTCGCCGAGCCCGCCGCCGAGCTCGGGGCCCGACGTCGGAGTGGCGCGTCGCGTCTGCACGAGCGGCGCGAAGACGGCGATCTGCCCGCGGCGGGCGAAGCGCGTGGCGCCGAAGAGCGCCTCTTCGAAGCCGAGCTCGCTCGTCCCCGCGGGGGAGCCGGTGAAGGCGCCGTTGGAGTCGAAGCCGCCGTAGACGCTCCCTGCGCGCGCCTGCAGGCCCACGAGCCCCGCCTCGTGCCCGGCGAGGCGGCCCGGGGTGAGCGCGCCCGTGCCCGCGCAGCAGGCCTGGGCGCGCGCCGAGGTCGCCCAGAGCGACGCGGCGCCGACGAGCGCCGCGCCGAGGGCGAGCTCACGGAACGTTGACGATCGGAGCGGCACGGTCCTCCACCTTTCCCGAAAACGTCGTCCGGAGCTCCCACGAGCCCGGCATGAAGAGGGTGACGTTGGCGACCTCGTATCGCCCGCCTCCACGCGCGGTGACGGTCGGCTTCACCGACGCCCCGTGGCCGTGCGAGGGCATGAAGGGCACGACCACCACCGCGAGCCCGTCGACGGGCGTGCCGGCGGCGTCGGTGACGGTGAGCTCGACCGCGCAGGTGCCCCGCGGCGGGGGCTGGCTGGGCGACGTGCGCACGGCCACCGAGAGCGCGCCCCCTTGGCTCTTCGTCGTCGAGAGCGGCTCGGCCGGGAAGGCGCCGTCCCCGGCCGCCGGCTCGCCGGAGCAACCGGCGAGCGCGGCGACGAGGACGCCGAGCCTGGCGGCCCGGCGGGGCCTCACGGGACCTCGACGAAGAAGGCGACGTGCCCGTGCGGAGACTCGAGGCCGTCGCTGCACTCCTCGAACACGTGGAAGCGGACCGTCCACTTCCCCGGCTTGTCGAAGCGGATCGGTCCGACCGCGTACGTGCCGGCGGTCGCCGTCTCGCTCGACGTCTGGTTCGTGTTCGGCCCCGGGTGCGTGTCGTCGAGGAAGACCTCGGCGCGGATGGGCGCCGCGCGCACGGCGGCGCCGCCGGCCTTGGCGGTCAGCGCGACGGTGAACGAGACGTCCTGGTTCTGGGCGACGCCGCTCGCGGACCACTTCAGGTGGTACTTGCACTCGTCGTCGTCGGCCTCGTCGTTGTACTGCGTCTCGCCGTATTCGCTCGCGCCGCCGCCGGCGTCGGTGTCGTGCGAGTGCCCGGCGTCGGTGCCGTGGCTGTGCCCGCCGCCCGCGTCCGGGTGGCACGCCGCGGCGGTGGTGGTCTGCTTCTTCGCGCCGCAGTGCGCGTCCTTGGGGCCGACGACGACCCCCGTGGCGCCCGCGCCTCCGTCACCCCGGGCGCCGGCGTCGCCGCCGGCGGGCGTCGACG
>JAEUKG010001161.1 GCA_016794325.1 Myxococcales bacterium
TCCAGGCGTTCCTCGGCACCCCGGAGCGTCGACAGGCGATGCAGCGCGCAGGAGTGGTGGGCGCCCCGACGATCACGATGGCCGTCGCGGTGGAGGACCTCACCGTGCGCGACCGCGCGCTCGCGGGCGCCTTCGTGCGGCACCGCGTCGCCGACTTCGACGCGTGGAAGCGCGGCTTCGACGCGAGGGCGGGCGCGCGGGCCAAGGGCGGCGTCGTGGGTCACGCGATCGCCCGCGTCAAGGACGATCCGGCCGACGTGATCGTCCTCTTGCAGGCGGACGACATGGACGCGCTCCGTCGCTTCACCACCTCCGACGAGCTCCGCCGGGCGATGACCTCCCTCGGCGTCCGCGGCGAGCCGCGCATCACGCTCGCGACCACCGGCCCCGTCGGCCGCTGATCAGGTCGGGCGCCCGGTGTAGCAGCGCGCCTCGTCCTCGAGGTGACGCACGAGGAGATCCACCACCGCCCGCACGCGCGCCGAGTCGCGCTGCGTCTGGTGGTACACGATCCACAGGTGGTTCCAGGCCACGGCGTCGGGGAACACGCGCACGAGGTCGGCACGACCGTGCATCGAGGGATAGGGGATCACGCCGAGGCCGACGCCCGACGCGATCGCGTAGGTGACGGCGTCGGGGCTGTCGAGCCGGAGCGCCCCGGGCCCGCCGCGCCCGTGCTCCTCGGCCCAGCGCGGGCCGGCCACCTCCGACATCGAGGCCGCGTAGAGCACCATCGGGTGGGCCGCGAGCTCGCCCTCCGTCGCCGGGAGCCCGTTCCGCTCGGCGTACGACGTCGACGCGACGAGGTACCACCCGACGTCGACGCCGCGCCGCGCGACGAGATCCGCCGCGGTCGGCTTGGCCGAGCGGAGCGCGACGTCGGCCTCGCCCTTCGCGAGGTCGGCGACCGCGAGCTGCCCCGCGATCTCGACGCGCAGCTCCGGGTGGAGCTCGCGGGCGCGGGCGGCGAGCGGCGACAGGTGCAGCACCGTCGCCGGGGTGCAGGTGACCCTCACCGTGCCCGCCACACCCGTCTTGGCGGCGCGGATCGCGCGACCGAGCTCGCCGATCTGCTCCTCGACCCGCTCGGCGGCGGCGAGGGCGAGCCGGCCCTCCGCCGTCCACGCGATCTCGCGGCCGCCGCGCACCACGAGCTGCGCGCCGAGCGCCTCCTCGAGCGCCGCGAGGCGCCGCGAGACCGTCGACGCGTCGACCGACAGCACCCGCGCCGCCCCCGCGACCGACCCTCCGCGCGCGAGCGCGCCGAGGACCGTGAGGTCGTTCCAGTCGAGCTCCACCCCCTCGACTCTACCGCGTCCGGTCCGCGCCGATCCGCGCGCCGACGTCCCCTCACGCGCCGTCAGCCCGCGCGCTCCCGAGCGACTCCTGCTGGATCCCCGCGACCTCAGTGCCCCCCGCTGCGGAAGCTCGGCCGTTCACGATTGCTGGAAAATTTCAGCGAATGGCTCCGGTGCCGAGGTGGCACCATGTGTGCAAACCGGGACGCATGGCTCGCCTTCGCCTCCTCGCCGTCCTCCCGCTCTGCGCCCTCGCCCTCCACTGCGCCCCGACCCAAGAGGACGACGGCGCCGGCGAGGAGGGCTCCAGCGCCGACGAGATCAAGAAGGCCGAGAGCCTCTTCGGCAACTTCTCGAGCAAGGAGTGCGAGCCCGTCGACGACCACACGTGGGAGAAGCGCGAGTACCACTTCGGCAAGAGCAGCACGGCCGCGTGGATCCGCTACGCGAGCGCCGACTGCAGCGAGGCGTCGAAGACGATGACGATCGACATCGAGGGCGGCGCGAAGGTCACCGGCTTCTCGCGCGAGCTCCGCGCCGTCGAGCTCATCGCGCGCTTCGACAAGAAGACGATCACGCCGACCGCCAAGGGCCTGCCGATCCTCGCCGCCCAGTGCCGCGGCTACCGCTTCGAGGCCGGCGTGGCGACGGAGGTCGGCGACGGCTGCGGCAAGATGCTCCGGCAAGACGACACCTGCCCCGCCGAATACGACCTCATGAAGGTGACCTTCCACGGCCTCTACTTCGGCGACCGCAGCCACCCCCTCTGCACCGCCAAGACGCGCCCGTCGAAGGTCGCGCGCTGGGCGGTGACGATGGACTGAGCTTGCCGGCCTCTCCCGCGGTGCTACGGCTCGATCCGTGAAGACGATCGCCTACCTCGGCCCCGCGTACTCCGGGCGCGCCACGAACTTCGTCACCCTCGAGGCGATGCTCCGCGGCCAGCTCGGGTGGATGCCGCCGGGCACCGATCCCGAGGCGAAGATCCTCGCGCTCGACGCGCCGTCCGAGCACGGACCGGTGCGCCTCCTCACCGTGCCCGGCCTCGTCTTCCGCGACGCCGCGCGCCAGGAGATCCTCGCCGCGGCCGACGCCGTCGTGTTCGTCGCCGACAGCCGCGTCGAGCGGCAGGACGCCACGCTCGAGGCGTGGGAGAACCTGCAGGCCGCCGACCGGCGGCCGCCGGTGATCCTCCAGTACAACCACCGCGACGCGGCGAGCGCGCGCCCCGTCGAGGCGATCGAGGAGATGCTCGGCGTCCAGCCGTTCCTCTCGGGGCAGAGCCTCCGCATCGCGAACCCGCTCGCGATGCTCCACCCGCACCGCTTCCAAGCCGTCGCCGCCAGCGGCGCCGGCGTCCGCGAGACGTTCGACGCGGCCGCGCGCGCGGCCTACCTCGGCCTGCCGAAGCCGGATCCCGCGTTCGCGAAGGCCCAGCTCGATCGCCAAATCGAGGGCGCGCTCGCCCAGTCGCTCGGCGGCCGCGCCGACGCCGGCGCGCTCGCGCGCGGCGCGCTCGCGTCGGAGGCCGGCAAGGAGGCGTACCTCGCCGCGTCGAAGGAGGCCTTCATGGCGGAGCTCTTCCAGCGCCTCGAGGACGACCCCGCCTTCCTCGAGCAGCTCGCCGGCGAGGTGACGACCCTCGCCCAAGCCTCCATCCTCCACGACGTCACCTGCGTCTCGTGCAAGCACGTCGATCCGTTCATCGAGATCGCCTTCCAGCGGCCCGACGCCGCGGGCCCCTTCCGCGTCGGGGAGGAGCTCCCGGTCGACGTCGCGAAGGTCGACCCCTCGGCGTACATCCACCTCCGCCCGTTCGTCGGCGGTCAGCTCCTCGTCCTCGACGGCACCGAGTGCAGCCGCTGCAAGGCGCTGTCGTGGCACGGCCTCGTGATCGAGGGCTCGCGGCTCGTGAGCATCTGGCCGGTCGCGCTGACGCGGAGCACGCTCGAGCGCTGCCACCTCGCCACCGCGGGCATCGCCATCGAGGCCGCGCGCCTCGCCGGCAAACACCCGGACGAGATGACCCCCGAGGGCACCCTCGCCATCCTCCGCGCCTCGCTCCCGAGCTGAACGCCGAGCCTCGAGCGCCCCCACGCGACTATCCGATTACGGATATGACGCCCTCGACCGATGCCGGCGCGTCGCCGACCCCGCCGGCGCCGTGATACACCCAGGGGATGAGAACTTCGCACGGGTTCGCGGCGGCGGCGCTGCTCGCGCTCGTCGGGTGCCCGAGCGCGCCCGCCCCCAACCGGCAGGTCGACGCGCCCGCACCACCTCCGTCGACGTCGGCGCGGCCCGCCCCCGCCGCGTCCGGCGCCGCGCCCCCGGTCTACGCCGACGCGGTGGCGGGGCCCGCGTTCCCGACCGAGGTCCGCCCGCCCGCCGAGCCGATCGCCGACGTCGCGGTGGGCGCCGGGTACGCGTGCGTCCTGCGCCAGAGCGGCGCGGTCGACTGCTGGGGCACGCTCCCGGGCTCCGCCTCGAGCGCGGCGCCCGCGGTGCGCGTCCTCGGCATGGAGGGCGTGGTGCAGCTCGTCGCGAGCGGCTTCATCACCTGCGGCCGCACCAAGGCCGGCGCGGTCGCGTGCATTCTACCCGGGATCGCCTACGCCGGACCGCGGCCGGTGGCGGTGCGCATCGAGGGCGTCGACGACGCCGACGACCTCGCCGTCGGCATGGGCGGCACGGGCACGAGCCAGATGAACGTCTTCACCGCCTGCGCTCGCACGCGCGCCCGCGCGGTGAAGTGCTGGTCGACGCACACCCGCCTCGGCAAGGAGCGCCGCGCGCGCCTCGTCGCCGGCCTGCCGCCGGCTCGCTCCGTGGTCGTCGACTACGACTTCGGCCACTACGGCTGCGCGCTCGACGACGCCGGCGCGCTCCACTGCTTCTCGATCCAGCCCGCCCGCGAGCCCGAAGGCGACGAGGAGCGCGCCGCGCTCGCCGTCGGCAAGCCCTGGCGCGTCGGCGGCCTCCCGCCGCTCGATCGCGTCGCGGTGACGTGGCGGCGCGGATGCGGCGTGCGCAAGGCCGACAAGAAGGGCGTGTGCTTCGACTCGATGGACGGCGACGCGCCCGGCAGCAACGACGTCGTCGCCAAGGCCTACGACCGCGCCCACGTGCGCGCCGAGCCGCGCCTCGACGGCGCCGAGCGGCTCTTCGGCGCCGACTGCGCGCTCCGGGCCGGCGCCGTCACGTGCGCGCCCGATCACGGCGTCGTCCCCGCCGGCGTCCGCGGCGCGGCCTTCGCGATCGCGCACACCGTCTACGCCAACGCGAGCTGCGCCCTCGGCGACGACGGGCGCGTCCGCTGCTGGGGCGGCGCCTCCGAGGGCGCGCTCGGCGCCGTCTCGTCGATCCCGGGCGGCCGCGACGCGCCGGCGCCGGTGGTGGGGCTCCGCGGCGCGGTCGACGTCGCGACGAGCGGCGCCCTCACGTGCGCCCTCACCCACGAGGGAGACGTCGCCTGCTGGGGCGACGACGGCCGCGGCGCCGGGCCCGCCGCCACGCCTCGCGTGATCGCGAAGGGCGCGCGGTCGATCCACGGCGGGTCCACCCTCTGCGTGCGCTTCGCCGACCAACATGCAGAGTGCATGAATCGCAGCGCGCGGCCCGTCGCGTTGACGGCGGTGGCGGGCGTCGACG
>JAEUKG010001163.1 GCA_016794325.1 Myxococcales bacterium
GGGGGGGGGGGGGGGGGGGGGGGGGGGGGGGGGGGTGTCGGGGGCGGCGGGGGGGTCGGCGGGGGGGGGGGGGGGGGCGGACGCGGGGGCGGGGGCGGCGGCGGCGGCGGCGGCGGCGGTGGGAGGCACGCGGAGGAGGGCGCGGCGCCGAAGCGCGGATTCCTCGCCGAGCTCCGGAAGATCGCGAAGGGCGATCTCGGCTTCATGTCGGACGCGATCGATCGCCACGTCGATCGCGCGCACGCGCACCTCGAGAGGTCGGGAGTCGGCGACGAGCTCGGCGCCGAGCGGCGCGCGCGCGTCCGCGACATGGCCATCGTCAGCGGCATCGCGCTCGCGATGCTCGGCATCAAGGCGCTGAAGATCCTGCCGAACATCCCGTTCGCGCCGGGCCACAAGCTCGTGCTCCTCACGCCGCTCTACCTCGTCGCGACGCTCAAGACGCGGACGCGCGCCGGGGCCACGCTCACCGGCGTGACGATGGGCTCGGTCGCGTTCCTGCTCGGCGACGGGCGCTACGGCATCTTCGAGATCCTGAAGCACGTCGCCCCCGGGCTCGTGTCCGATCTCGCCCTGCCGCTCTTCACGCGAGGCGGCAAGCGCCCCTCCGCGTTCGCGTGCACGCTGCTCGGCGGGTTGATGGGCATGGGTCGCTTCGCCACCATCTTCGGCGTCACCCTCGCCGTGCAGCCGCCGGCGGTCGCGTGGGCGATGCTCGCGCCCGGCCTCGCCATCCACACCACCTTCGGCCTCCTCTCGGGCCTCGTGAGCCGGCCGCTCTGCGCCCGGGTCGAGATCGCGCCGCGGTTCGGGGCGGCGGACGCGGACGCGAGCCCCGCGGTCGACGGCGCCGAGCCACCGCCCGCCGCGCCGCGCGAGTAACATTGTGACATTTTGCCGCGCCCGCGCCGACGTATCGCGCGGGCGGCGCGCGCGCTTGTACTCTCCCCATCAGAGGTACGCATGAGCAAGCTCGTCACCGGCGACGGCCGGACCCACATCGCGTCGAACCTGATGCGCGAGTCCCTGGTCGACCGGCGCGTCGTCGCCAAGACGCACTCGGATCGCGAGTTCTCGATCCTCCCCGACGTCGTCCTCGTCAGCCTCGGCGGCCAGTCGATCTTCGATCGCGGCAGAGACGCGGTGCTCCCGCTGGTGGAGGAGCTCGCCGAGGTCCGTGCACGAACCAAGATGGTCATCGGCGTCGGCGGCGGCACGCGCGTCCGGCACACCGTGTCGATCGCCCTCGATCTCGGCCTGCCGACCGGCGGCGTCGCCCAGCTCGTGGGGGCGATGGAGGAGGCCAACGCCGTCTTCCTGAACGCGCTCCTCGCCAAACACGGGTCGATCGTGATGCAGCGCGAGCACTTCTGGGAGCTGCCGCTCTACCTCGACGGCGGCATGCTCCCGATCGTCATCTCGATCCCGCCGTACCACTTCTGGGAGCCTCCGCCCGAAGACGGGCCCCTCCCCGCGCACGGCTCGGACTTCGGGCTCTTCATCCACGCCGAGGTGCTCGGCATGCGGCGCATCATCTTCGTCAAGGACGAGGACGGCCTGTACGACAAGGACCCGAAGAAGCACTCCGACGCGAAGCTCATCAAGCGCACCACGCTGAAGAAGCTCGAGGAGTCGATGCCCGAGGAGCTGATCCTCGATCGCCAGCTCTTCGACGCGTGGAAGAACGCGCGCCACGTCCGCCAGGTGCAGATCGTCAACGGCCTGAAGAGGGGCGAGCTCAGCCGCGCGCTCGCCGGCGAAGACGCCGGCACCATCATCGAGAAGGAGCAGGCCGATGTCTGACCGCAGCCGCATCGAGAGCACCTTCGCCGACTCGACCCTCACCTCGAGCAAGGCCGAGCTCGACTACCGCCCCGTCGCGCTGATGCCGGACGTGAAGGTGCTCAAGGTGGGCGGGCAGTCGATCATGGACCGCGGCCGCAAGGCCCTCTTCCCCATCCTCGACGAGCTCGCCGCCGCCAAGGACAAGCACAAGCTCCTCGTGTGCTGCGGCGGCGGCACCCGGGCGCGCCACATCTACTCCGTCGCCAGCGACCTCGAGCTGCCGACCGGCGTGCTCGCCGCGCTCGGAGGGTACGTCCCTCGCCAGAACGCCCGCATGCTCCAGATGCTGCTCGCCAAGCACGGCGGCATCTTCATGCTCCACGACGACTTCGAGAAGCTCCCGCTCTACTTCCGCCTCGGCTGCATTCCTATCATGACCGGGATGCCTCCGTTCGCGTACTGGGAGAAGCCGGCGGCCAACGGGCGCATCCCCCAGCACCGCACCGACGCCGGCGTCTTCCTCTCGGCCGAGGTGCTCGGCTCGCGCCGGGCGATCTTCGTCAAAGACGAGGACGGGCTCTTCACCGACGACCCGAAGAAGAACCCGAAGGCCGAGAAGATCCCGCGCATCAGCGCCAAGGAGCTGCTGAAGAGCGACCTGCCCGACCTCGTCCTCGAGCGCGTCGTCATCGAGTACCTCGCGCGAGCGCGCTTCTGCACCGAGCTCCAGATCATCAACGGGCTCGAGCGCGGGATGTTGACGCGCGCGCTGGAGGGCGAGGATGTGGGCACGATCATCACGCGCGACTGAGGTCCTCGCGCTCGCGCTCGCGCTCGCCGGCGGCGCCTGCTCCCGGGGCGAGCGCGGCGCCTCGGCGCCGAAGCCGCTGCGCGTGGCCGCGGCCGCCGACCTCGGCTTCGCCTTCAAGGAGATGGGCGCGGCCTACGAGAAGAAGACGGGCCAGCGCGTCGACTTCAGCTTCGGCTCGACGGGCCTCCTCGCCAAGCAGATCATCGAGGGCGCGCCCTTCGACGTCTTCGCGGCCGCGAACGTCTCGTTCGTCGACGACGTCGTGAAGAGCGGGCGCTGCCGCGAGGGCACGAAGGCCCGCTACGCCCAGGGGCGCATCGTGGTCTGGGCCAAGGACCCGGGCCAGCGCCCGGCCGCGCTCGCCGATCTCGCGCAGGCCCGGTACGCCAAGATCGGCATCGCCAACCCCGAGCACGCGCCGTACGGGCGCGCCGCGGTGGAGGCGCTCACCAGCGTCGGCGCCTGGGAGGCGGTGAAGCCGCGCGCGGTCTACGGCGAGAACGTCCAGCAGACCCTGGTGTACGCCCAGTCCGGCAACACCGACGTCTCGATCGTCGCCCTCTCGCTGGCGGTGGTGTCGAAGGGCGCGTACACGCCCATCGACCCCGCCCTCCACAAGCCGCTCGACCAGGCGCTCGTCGTCTGCGACGGGGGCGGCCAGCCCGAGGCCGGCCGCGGGTTCGCGGCCTTCGTCGGATCGCCCGAGGGCCGCGCCATCATGACGCGCTACGGGTTCTTGCTGCCCGGCGAGACGATGTGACGCGCCTCGGCGCCGTTCGCGGCCGCGGAGTGGGGTAGACTCGATCGGCCCATGGACCTCGAACCGCTCTGGCTGACGCTCCAGGTCGGCGCTGGAGCCACTATCCTTACTGGGATTGTAGGCCTCGCGGTCGCGGCCCTGCTCGCCAACGTGCGGTTCCCGGGGCGCGAGGTCCTCGACGTCCTCTTCACCGCGCCCTTGGTCCTGCCGCCCACCGTGCTCGGGTACTTCTTGCTCGTGGGGCTCGGGCGACGGAGCACCATCGGCCACGTCTACGAGGCGATCACCGGCTCCCCGATCGTGTTCACCAAGACCGGCGCGATCGTCGCGGCGGCGGTGAGCGCGATCCCGTTCGTGGTGCGCTTCGGGCGCGCCGCCTTCGAGGGCGTGGACCCGGTGCTC
>JAEUKG010001206.1 GCA_016794325.1 Myxococcales bacterium
CCCCACCGGGGCCCCCCCCACCCCGCGGGACCCCCCGCGGGGGCTGGGGCCTGGGGCGCGGCGGGCACGGGGGGGCGCGGGCCTCCGGGGGCGAGGGGAGAGGGGCCGCGCCGACCTTTTTTGATCGAGCTTCCGCGCGCGGCGCCTTAGTCTCGCCCCGTCATGCGCAAGTCCCCGCTCGATACGCGCCCGGCGCGGCGCTCGCTCCGCATTTTCGCGTTCGACCCGATGATCGCGCGCGGGGGCGAAGACCGCGTCACCCTGAGCATCCCGTACCGGGACATCTCGCGCGAGGAGCGGCAGTTCTGGGACGATCGCCTCGAGGTCGTGGACTACGACGCCGCGACCGACGACTACTACCTCGCGATCGACCTCGACGACGCCAAGATCGCGATGCAGGACGGCGTCGAGCCCTCCGAGGCCGAGCCCCAGTTCCACCAGCAGATGGTCTACGCGGTGGCCTCGAGCGTCCTCGAGCGCTTCGACCGCGCGCTCGGTCACACCCTGCGCTTCGCCGGCGGCCGCCGCCTCCGCCTCCTCCCCCACGCGTTCCAGGGGAAGAACGCGTACTACGACCAGGAGCTCAACGCGGTGCTCTTCGGCTACTTCCGCGCCGATCGCGCCGACCCGGGGCCGAACCTGCCGGGCCAGCTCGTCTTCACCTGCCTCTCGCACGACATCGTGGCCCACGAGGTCACCCACGCCGCGCTCGATCGCCTGCACCGGCACTACCGCGAGCCGACGAACCTCGACGTGCCCGCGTTCCACGAGGGCTTCGCCGACGTCGTGGCGCTCTTCCACCGCTTCACGTTCCCCGAGGTCGTCGCGGACGCGATCCGCAAGACGCGCAACGACCTCCTCGCGCCCGAGAGCCCGATGCTCTCGCTCGGGGCGCAGTTCGGCCACGCCGCCGGCCTCGGCGACAGCCTGCGCCGCGCCACACGCGATCACGATCCTCGGCGCTTCGAGAAGACGACCGAGCCCCACGCCCGCGGCGCGATGCTGCTGTCGGCGGTGTACGAGGCCTTCGTCCGCACCTACGAGCGCCGCACCGCCGATCTCCTGCGCCTCGCCACCGGCGGCAGCGGGCGCCTGCCCGACGGCGAGCTCCACCCCGACCTCGTCGCCCGCCTCGCCGCCGAGTGCGCCGAGACCGCCGAGCTCGTGCTCGCGATGGTCATCCGCGCGACCGACTATATGCCGCCGGTGGATCCGCGCTTCTCGGACTTCCTCCGGGCGATGGTCACCGCCGACTACGAGCACCGAGGCGCCGACCGCTACGGCCTCCGCGCGGCGATGATCGAGGCCTTCCGCGTGCGCGGCATCCAACCCGAGGCGGTCGGGTCTCTCGCGGTGGAGTCCTTGCTCCTCGAGCGCGAGGACGGCAAGGTCGACGAGGAGCTCGCCTCGATCGTGGCCCGCCTCCTCGCGATCGAGGCGCGCGCCGCGCACGAGCGCGCGAGCCGCGGGCGCTCCGACCCCAACCGGCCCAAGGCCCAGCCGGTGGAGTCCCCGAGCGACTGGGTGGCGCAGCAGCGCGCGCGGCTCGAGGTGCCCGAGGCGAAGACGGCGCCTCGACCCACCACCGAGCCCGACAAGGATCGTCGCGAGCTCGCGATCTCGCTCTGGGGGTGGGGCAACGAGCGCAAGAAGCGCCTCGGGCTCGATCCCGACCGCGGCCTCGCGCTGCGCGGCTTCCACCTCGTGCAGCGCATCGCGCCGAGCGGCGAGCCCCGGGTGGAGATGGTCGCGCAGCTCGTGCAGTCGCGGAAGCTGAACGAGGATCTCGGAGGGCTCACCTACCTCGCGGGCGTCACGCTGGTCGCCTCCGGCGAGGGGAGCCTCGTGTACGCCGTCAGGAAGCCGTTCCACAGGAACCGAGAGCACGCCCTCCGCGCGTGGGTGGCGGAGTTCGACGATCGGCGCGGCTCGGGGTGGGGCGGGCCCCGCCGGGCCAACCGCATCACCGAGGCGTATTCGGTGCGCGCCCTCGAGAGCCGGAGGTGGCGATGAGCTCCGACGTGATCGTCCGCATGTACGACGTGGGCTTCGGCGACTGCTTCCTCGTCGTCGTGCCCGGTGACCCTCCGCGCACCATCCTCGTCGACGCCGGCTTCCACGCGCACGGCAAGGGCGCCTTCAGCGGCAAGGGCCTCGCGGTGCGCGTCATCGAGGACGTGACGAAGATCTCGGGGCGCGCCCGCATCGACGTCGTCGTCGCGACCCACCGCCACCAGGATCACGTCTACTCGTTCAACGCTCCGGAGTGGGACGAGGTCGAGGTCGGCGAGGTGTGGATGCCGTGGGTCGAGGACCGGCAGAACCCCGAAGCGGTGAAGCTGTGGAAGAAGCGGGAGGAGCTCGCGGCGCGGCTCGCGGCCGCGCTCCCGAGCTTCGGCCTCGACAAAGACACGCGCGCCGACGTCGACTTCCTCTTGTGGAACGCGGGCGAGGGCGCGCCGATGTTCCCGGGCTGGAGCAACCGGGGCGCCCTCGATCGCCTCCACGAGGGCTTCGCCGCCCGCGATCGTGAAGAGCCGCGCTTCTTGCCCGAGACCGACCTCTCGCCCGAGTCGTTCACGACGGCGGTCCTCCCCGGCGTCACAGTGCACGTCCTCGGCCCTCCGCGCGACGCGGCGCGCCTGACCGAGGGCGACCCCGAGCGCGACGGAGAGACCTACCGCGCCCTCGCGCTCACCGAGGCCGACCACGCCGGTCGCGCGGTCGACGCGCCGTTCTCGGCGGCGTGGAAGGCGCCGCGCGACGCCAAAGGGGGGCTCAAGCAAGACGAGGTGCAGCGGCTCCGCGGGCTGGCGCGCGCGGTGGATCCGGTCTTCGCCGCGCAGGCCCTCGACGGGATGATCAACGCCACGAGCCTCGTCCTCGTCCTCCAGATCGGCCGGGCGAAGCTGCTCCTCCCCGGCGACGCGGAGTGGGGGACGTGGAAGATCATCCTCGAGAGCGAGCGAGCGCGGGCGTTGCTCCGCGGCACGACCTTCGTGAAGGTGGGGCACCACGGCAGCCACAACGGCACGCCGAAGAGCCTCGTCGAGGAGGTGCTCAAGCCCGGCACGAAGGGCATGATCTCGACCCAGGAGGGGCCGGGCACCTACCGCAGCCGGATCCCGCTCCCCGATCTCGTGAGCGCGCTGCGCGATCACGGCGTCGCCCTCGTCCGCAGCGACGCCAAGAAGAGCCGGCTCCCCAAGGGCTTCAGCCGCGACGATCAGGGAGACGTGGTCGAGGTCGCGCTGCCGACCTGAGGGTCAGGGGGCGGGGGGGATCCCTCGGAGGACGCGCCGGGCGACGGCCGCGATCTCGCCGACGCGTCGCACGAGCTCGTCGTCGGGCGCGTCACCCTTGGCCCGCTTCTCGAGCTCCGCGGCCATCGTGGTGAGGACTCCGTACCCGTAGGCGCCCCCCGAGCCCTTGAGCTGGTGCGCTGCCTTGCACAAGTCGGCGCGTGCGCCCGATGCCGAGTGGCGGGTCAACTCCGCCATCATCTCCGGCAAGACCTCGGCGAACACGCGGAGCAGTGGCCCGATCACGTCGTCGTCGGCGAGGTCGCTCACGATGGTCGCCTCGTCGTCCGTCGTGGCGGCGGCTCGGAGCGACGTCCCGCTCTCCGGCGCCGTCGTCGCCTCCCCGCTCGTCGTGGCGTGTGCCTTCACCATGGCCTCTGTTCCTCCCTCGCGGACGTTGCCGTCGGAGCGGCCCACGGCAATGGGCGCTTCGCGACGGGCAAAAATGCATCCCGGCTCGCGTCGGGTCGTTACCGACGAGTCATGATCTTCGTTAACGGACGATGTCGGAGAGACGCGAGTCTCGGGTCGGCCACACCTCGGCTCGAGGTGGTCGGATGTGGTCGGGCTCAGGCCGGGGCGCGGTCTTCGTCCTTCAGGCGGATGGGCCCGAACTGCTCGTGGACGAGGCCCTTCGGGGCCTTTTCGGTGTAGAATGCACGAATCGCGTCCATGTCGACGCGCACGTCGCCGGTGAGGTGGATCGCGGGGCCGAGGCCGGCGCGCTTGCGCGCGTAGTCCAGGTAGCCAGGCACCACCGGGACCTTCGCCCCGAGGGCGATGTGGTAGAAGCCCGAGCGCCAGCAGTCGGCGCGCTTGCGCGTCCCCTCGGGGGGGATGACGAGGACGAGCTCGTCTTGGCTCTCGAGCTCGCGGATCATCTGACCCACGAGGTCGTGCGAGCCCTTGCGGTTGACGGCGATCGCACCCATGCGCCGGAGGAGCGCGCCCATCGGCCCCTTGATCCAGTCGTCCTTGATCATCCAGGAGATGGGCAGGCCGATGCTCCGGGTCAGGGTGAGGAGGAGCGCTCCGTCCCAGTTGCTGGTGTGCGGCACGGCGAGGCACACGTACTTCTTCTCGCGGGGCACGTCGGTCTCGAACTTCCACCCCGTGAGCTTGAGCGGCAGGGCCGCGAGCCGCGACTTACGCATGCCCCTACCTTATCCGCGGTCGACGCCCCGGTGGTGTATCATCGAGGCCATGCGCGTCGTCGTCGGTGTGGTGCTCGTCTATCTCGCGTCCGTCGCCCTCGCCGACGTCGTCCCCGCGAAGCCGAGCCCCGGCTGCTGCTCGAGCGCGCGCTGACGGTCGAGCTCTCGGCGCTCCCGCGCGCGCGCCCCTGTTCGGCGGCGCGCGAGTGATTACCTTGGCTCCATGAGCGGCGCGCCGTCCGACACCGCGAAGGGCATCGAGCATCGCCTGCTCGCGCCCTGCTGCTGGACGGAGACGCTCGATCGGCATCAGTCTCCGCTGGCCACCGAGCTCCGGGCGGAGGTCGAGGCGCGGGTGGATCGAGGCGAGGCGGCGCAGGCCATCGAGGCCGACCTCGCGGGGCGGTACGGGCCCCGCATCCTGGCCACCCGCAGCGACGCGCAGTTCCAGAGCCTCTACGTCGCGGTGGCGGTGTTCGCGGTGGTCGCGCTGGGGGTCGTCGCGGTCGTCGCGCGGCGGTGGACGCGCCGCGCGCCGAAGGCTCCCGCCGCGCGGGTCGCGCGCCGGCGCGACGCGCTCGACGATCGCATCGACGCGGAGCTCGCCGAGATCGACGGATGAACGCGCTGGCGCATCCTCCGCCGTCGAAACTGCCCGAGCCGCTGCTGCACCCCACCCCAGTCCAACGCGAACGCGAACGCGAACGGGAACGCGAACGGGAACGGTTCGGGAGCAGGTTCGGGAGCACGGTCTGAGGTCCCGGTGAGGGGGCGTCTTCGCAGGCGCACCATCTCGCGGGGGGGCATTCTTGGGGCCGCGATCGATGCAAAGTGCATCTTCCTCGGCGGAGGATGGCGGCGCGCCTACCACGAGGCTCGAGGCCTGAACATCACCCTGCCGGTGGGAGTGGCGTTAAAGGGAAAGGAGCGAGCGCGGCGCTGATGCGCGCCGATCCGCG
>JAEUKG010001222.1 GCA_016794325.1 Myxococcales bacterium
CCGCCTCCTCCTGCCGGCGCGCGGCCTGGCCGACGTCGCCGCCGAGCTCAACCAGCACCTCTGCCGCGACGACACCGACCACTACGTCTGCCTGGGGATGGTCCGGGTGGACGACAGCGGCGTCTCGGTGCTCAACGCCGGGCTCCCGCCGGTGGCGCTCTTGCGATCGGGCGCCGTCGTGGACACCGTCTGCGCCTCCGGCGTCCCTCCAGGGCTGATCCCCGACTCCGCCTACGAAGTGCGCCGGATCGACGAGCTGGTCGACACGATCGTGCTCGCGAGCGACGGAGTCACCGAGCACATCGGGGGAGCCGACGACATCCGCGCGGCGCTCGGCGGGCTCGCCCTCGTCGTCGACGCTCCACGGTCCTCTCGGCCGAGCACCTTGAACGGCCCGCGCGATCTGATGGACCGGGTGGACGCGCTGCTCGGCCACGGATCCGGGCCGCAGCGAGACGACGTGACCGTGCTCGTGCTCGAGCAGTCTCTGGCGCGGGAACCCGCGGCCATTCCCAAGGAGAACATGTCATGATCGACTCACTCGAGGTCCCGGGGGCGTTCGTGGTCGTGCCGCGCTGCGAGCGCCTCGACGCATCTCAGGCGCTCGCGTTCCGCAGCGACGTCTTGCCCCTGATCGCGGGTCGCCCGCTCGTCATCCTCGATCTCCGCGACGTGGCCTTCGTCGACAGCACCGGGCTCGGCTGCATCGTGGCGATGCAGAAGCGCCTGACCCCGGACGGTCGCCTGCGCTTGGCCAACGTCGGCTCGCGGGTCTCGGCGCTGCTCCGGCTCACCGGCCTCGCGCGCATCTTCCCGACCTACGAGTCCGTGGAGCAGGCGCTCGCCGCCTGAGGGGCAGCTGCCGGCGCCGGAGGGTCAGACGCCAATCTCGAGGAAAAACGCGGGGCTGGACGGGTCGCCGCTCGTCCAGAAGCTGCCGCCGTGCACCTCGCTCGCGGCGCGGCAGTAGGCGATCTCCACGCCGTTCATGCCCGACAGCGAGTCGTCGCCGCGGGAGGCCCACGACATCCGGTCCGCGCCCTCGCTGCGCGGCGCTCCGGTCCGGAAGAGGACGCCCGCTCCGCTGCGCTCGGCGGACAGGGAGACCGCGCCGCTGTCGACGACCTGCCGCGCGGAGTAGAGCGCCATCGCCCCGAGGGCGCGCAGGAGGGTCGCCCGATCGCCGAGCGCGAGCTTGGCGTCCTCGTCGACCTCGAGGAGCACGCGCGTGGTCTTCTGCTCCCGGGTGGGGAGGTTCCTCGCGACCTCGTCGAGCAGCTCGCGCACGTCGAACGCCTCCCGGTTGAGCGCGGCCGTTCCCGCCGCGAGGCGCTGCAGGTGGGAGACGTCCCAGAGCAGGCGCTGCATGGTGAGCGCCGCCTCGTGCGAGTCCTCGAGCGCTTCGCGAAACTCCCCCTCGAGCGACGACGACTTCAGGAAGACGAGGTTGCCGACGGAGACCATCAGCGAGTTTCGCAAGCTGTGGACGAGCTCGGTGGCCACCGGGAGCGAGCTCACCGTGTAGCCGACGCCCTCGAGGACCGACGCCGCCTCCTCGCGAAAGCGCTCGTCGTCGCTCGCGACGAGCGCGCCGCTCGTGTCTTTCAGCTGGATCGCGCCCATCGGCCGAAGATAAAGACCCACTCGCTCGCCGACGTCAAGCCCCGAGGCGCGCCTCCGGGCGCGCCCGAGATCGCGTTCGCGAATCCCCTCGCGGTGATTTAGCCTCGTCCGGGTGCGCGGGCGCGCGCACGGCGAGATCCTTGGCGGGATCCACGCCTCGCCAGCAGCGGAGGGAGCACATGGCGGCGTACGACGGACCGAAGCGCGTGGTGGTGTTGGGCGCCGGGGTGGCGGGGCTCGCGGCGATGGACGCGCTGACGGCGGCGCTCGCCGGCGCCGCCGTGGCCCTCCCCGCGGGGCTCGAGCTCGTGCTCGTCGAGCCCGAGCCGTTCGCCGGCGGCCGAGCGTGCTCGTTTCCCCTCGACGGCGCGGCGCACGCGACCCACCCCGCGGCGCCTTGGGGCGCCCACACCCCGCACGGGCTCCACTTCGTGTGGGGCAGCTACGGCCACCTGCTCCGGCTGATCGAGGGCGCAGGCCCGCCGCTCGTGCCACCGCGGGGGACCAGCACCTACTGCGCGTGGCTGGCGCCGCCCGACATCCCCGGCGATCGGGGGCGCGTCGTGGCGGTCCACGTCTGCGATCCTTCGCGGCCCGATCACGCGTGGAGCCCACGCGCGCGGCGGGTGCTCCGCGCCTTCTCGCGTCGGGGCGCCCTCGTCGCGATGTTCGAACGCGCGGTGAAGACCGCGCTCGAGCTCGACGTCGAGGTCCACTCCCTCCTCTCCTACATGGACATCGTCTTCGCCGAGGACGAGCTCGGGCCCGAGCTGCGTTGGGTCCTCTTCTTGTTCGGCGCCTTCACCGGCATGTTGGGAGACGTCGAGCGGAGCGCCACGCTGCGCGAGATCCTCGGCGGGCGTGCCCCGGCCGACGTCGACATCGGCGAGATGATGCGCCCGCTCTTCCACGACGTCGTCGTGCCGAGGCTCCGCCGCGCGGCCGCTCGGTTCGGCCCCCTGGACGCGCTCCAGCGCGCGGTGGACGCCGGCTTCGGCGTCGCGGAGTCGCTCTCGGGCACGCTCGCGGCGACGCTGGGGCCGGACGCCCTCGTGGCCGAGCTGGTCGGGGAGTCGACCGACGACGCGCACGCGCTCGCCGATTTCGTCCTCCTCCTGGCGCGGGACGCCGCGCGCCTCGCGGTGAGCGCGACGAGCTACGATCCCAAGGCGTCCGGCTACCTCAAGAACGTGCTCAAGGCCGCGTTTTCGAGCCCGTTCGGCCTCGACGTCGGGACGGCGATGCGCGACGCGCAGTTCGGCGTTCGACGCTACGAAGGCTCCGTGCTCCAGCTCTTCGACGGTGACGACGCGCGCGCGGTCTGGGAGGCGGTGCTCGCGCGCATCGAGGCCCGCTTCACGTCGGGCGCCGTGCCCGGGCGCGTCGTCCGCGGGCGCGCCGCGAAACGCATCGTCGTCGCCGGCGGGAGAGTGGCCGCGGTCGAGCTCGCCGACGCGCCGCCCTCGCCGCCGCGCGAGCTGCCGACGATACGCCCGCGCGAGCTCGGCGCGACGGTGGAGACCGTCGCCGCCGACGCCGTCATCTCGACCGTGGTCCCGGCGGTGCTCGAGCGCACCCTCGCCGACGCCCCCGAGGCCGACGCCCTCCGCGCGCGGCTCCGCGGACTCGCCCGTTGCATGAACGAGACGATCAACCTCCAGATCGCGTTCCCGGAGCGGCACGAGCTGCCGTTCCACGATCCGCCCTCCGGCGCCGACGAGACGCCCCCGTTCGGCATCTCGAACCTCGAGGGTCCCTTCACGATCGTGGTGGATCTGCGGCGCGGTTGGAGCGCCCAGCGGTTCGCGTCGATTCGCCTCGACGAGGCGAGCGCGACCCCGTTCGACGGCACGGCGTGGGAGCTCACCGGCGCGTACGCCGATCTCTTCTCCCACGACGCCCTCGCCCACCCGGGGCGCTACCAGTGGCCGCGACCGGTCCTCCAGTCGCTCGCCGCGCTCCTCCACCGGCCGGACGACTTCGTCCCCGGCACCCTCGACGACCGGCCGTGGCTCCACGACGCCGGAGCGCCCGGCTGGCCGGAGCCCCCTCCGATGGGCGAGGTGCGCGCGGAGCGCGCCGCGGAGCACCTCGAGCGGTTCCGCAAAGACGCGACGCCGCTCATCGTCGCGACCACGCTCGAGCAGCTCGCCTCGTTGCCGGGCCTCGCGTCACGGACGGCGACCTACCTCCGCGGGCAGGCCGAGAAGCTCCTCGGCGGCGAGCCCGCGGAGGTTCGCTTCGCGCTCGCCCGCAACGCGCTCTGCGAGACCCGCTTCTTCTCGGCGGAGCCCGGCCTGTACGCCCTCCGCCCGCACGCTCGCTACCACGCGGGCGTCCCAGGCCTCTACGCCGCCGGGGACTGGACCCGCAACGGACTGAACCTCCAGGCGATGGAGGCCGCCGTGATCTCGGGGCTCCAGGCGGCCTACG
>JAEUKG010001224.1 GCA_016794325.1 Myxococcales bacterium
CGTCGACGAGCTCGAGGAACTCGCGAGCCTGGGGAGCTTTCGCGCCGACCTGCGCACGGGGGCGCTCCGCTGGTCCCGAGGGCTTTACCGCGTCATGCGCATCCCGCTCGACGTCGAGCCGTCGCGTCAGGCGTTCCTCGACCACATCCACCCGGATGACCGCGACTGGCTCGCCGAAGCGAACGCGCGCTATCGCGACGACGGAGGCATGGACGTCATCCACCACGTCCGGCTCGTCGGCGGGGAGCCGCGGTACCTGCACATGCGCGCGCAGGTGATCGCCGACGCGACCGGCGCCCCCTCCCACGCTCGGGGGACCATCCAAGACGTGACCGGTCGGGTCCTCCTCGAGCGCGAGCTGCGACGCGCTCGCGCGCTCGCCGAGCACGCCATGGGTGTCAGCGTCATCGTCGGGTCCGACGGCGCGATCCGTCACGCGACCCCGAGCTTCGAGCGGTTCACCTCGAGCGCGCGAGCGGCGAGCCTGTCCGACCTCGTCGTCCCCGAAGACCGAGGGGCCCTCCTCGACGCGCTGGGTCGGAGCGTCGCCGCGCCGGGGGCGCCGCTGCCGTGGCGCGCACGGTTCCACGGGCCGGAGTGCGGCACCCGGACCTTCGAGGGCACCGCGACGAGCTACCTGGCCGAGCCCGCGATCGCGGGCATCGTCCTCAGCGCGAGCGACGTCACCGAACGCGCCGAGGTCGAGGCGACGCTTCGAGCGAGGGAAGAGGTGCTGCGCCACGCCGTCAGCGTCTCTGGCTTCGGCTTCTTCGATCACGACCAGCGCACGGACGCGATCTCCTGTTCGCCTCGGCTCCGCGAGATCTACGGCTTCGGCCCCGACGAGCCGGTGCCGATCGCGAGCATCGTCGAGCGGATGCACCCCGACGACGCTGCGCGCGCCGGCGCCGCGATCGCCCGCGCCCACGATCCGACCGGCGACGGCACCTTCGAGGTCGAGCACCGGGTCTGCCGCCCCGACGGGGAGGTGCGGTGGGTGGCGACGCGGTCGCAGACCTTCTTCGAGGGCGAGGGCGCACAGCGGCGGCCCGTGCGGACGGTCGGCGCGATCGTCGACAACACCGAGCGCCATCGGCGCGAAGAGGCGCTGCGACTCAAGGACGAGGCGATCGCGACCTCGACCGCTGGCTTCGCGATGGCGGACACCGCAGGCCGCATCACGTACGTGAACCCCTCGTTCGTCCGCATGTGGCGCCTGCCATCGGAGGCCGCCGCTCGCGGCCGCGACGCCGCCAGCCTCTTCGATCGCCGCCACACCGAAGGGACCCTCCGGGCGCTCCTCGAGAACGGCAGCTACGAAGGGGAGCTCACCGCCGTCCGCCACGACGGGTCGACGTTCGACGTGATGCTCACCGCGAGCGTCGTCCGCGATCGGGCCGGCAGCGTGACGAGCCTCGTGGGTTGGTTCGTGGACGTCACCGACGCCAACCGCCTCCGAACCCAGCTCGCGCAGGCGAACAAGATGGAGTCGGTCGGGCGCCTCGCCGGGGGCGTCGCCCACGACTTCAACAACATCCTCACCGTCATCAAGGGGAACGTGGACCTCGCGCTCGCCGACCTCCCGGCGAAGCACCCCGTCCGTGACGAGCTCGTCGAGGCGGGGCGCGCGGCGGACTCCGCGGCCGCGCTCACCCAGCAGCTCCTCGCGTTCTCGCGCAAGCAGATCATCAAGCCGCGGGTGCTCGACCTCAACGAGGTCATCTCCCAGATCCACGGGATGGTCCGCCGGCTCCTCGGCGAGGACATCGAGCTCCGCGTGGTGTACGGGCAGGACCTCTGGCCCGTCCGCTTCGACCCGAGCCAGTGCGAGCAGATCCTGCTGAACCTGGCCGTCAACGCGCGCGACGCCATGCCCGACGGCGGGCAGCTCCTCTTCGAGACCACGAACGTGACCCTCGACGACGCCTATACCGGAAGGCACGGCGGCGTGACGCCGGGCGACTACGTGATGCTCGCCGTGTCCGACACCGGCGCCGGGATGTCGGACTCCGTTCGGTCGCACATCTTCGAGCCCTTCTTCACGACCAAGGGGCCGGGAGCCGGCACCGGCCTCGGCTTGGCGATGGTCTACGGCGCGGTGTCGCAGAACGGAGGTCGCATCGAGGTCTACTCGGAGGTCGGCGAGGGCTCGACCTTCAAGGTGTACCTGCCGAGGGCCGCGAGCGCCGCCGCGCGCCGCGGAGAGGAGGCCCAGCGGGCCGCGCCGGTCGGCGGCCGCGAGCGCGTCGTCGTGGTGGAGGACGACGCGGCGGTGCGCGCCCTGGCGGTGCGCGTCCTCACCAGCGCGGGCTACGCCGTCGTCGCGTTCGGACGCCCGGTCGAGGCTCTCGACGCCATTCGCTCGGGCTCGTTCGATCTCGACCTGCTCGTCACGGACGTGGTGATGCCGGGGATGAACGGGCGCGAGCTCGCAGGGGCGGTGACCGCGGTGAAGCCGGGGGTGCGGGTGCTGTTCACCTCGGGATACACGGCCAACGTCATCGTGCACCACGGCGTGTTGACCGACGGCGTCGAGTTCATCGCCAAGCCCTACACGGTCGACGCCCTGGTGCGTCGGGTGCGCGAGGTGCTCGACACGCCGCGGACGACGGCCTGAGCGCGTCTACGAACGCGCGGCGAGCGACCGAGCGACCGCCTCCTCCAGATCCGCGCGCTTGATCGGCTTCGGCAGCACGCGGCCGGGGTGCTGGTCGAGGAAGCGCTGGGTGCGAGGGGTGTAGGTCCCGCCGGACATGAAGAGCATTCGCTCGGCGAGCGCAGGGTGTGACCGCGCGAGCTCGTCGTGCACGGCCACGCCGTCGATCTCGGGCATCATGAGGTCGCAGAGGACGACGTCGGGCACGAGCCCCCCTTCGATGAGCGCGAGCGCCTCGCGGCCTCCGGTGGCGAGCACGACCTCGTGGCGCACGCCGAGCAGACGGGCGAAGACCTTGAGGAGCGCCTTCTCGTCGTCGATGATCAAGACGCGCGCTCGGCTCACCGCGGTGGCCGAGGGGACGGGAGCGGGCGCGAGGGCGACGTCGACCGCCGGCAGCGTCACGGTGAAGGTGGAGCCCTCCCCCGGCTCGCTCTTCACGTCGATGTGGCCGCCGTACCGGCGGACGATCTCGGCGGCGATCGAGAGGCCGAGGCCCGTCCCGCTGTCGGTCGGCTTGGTCGTGAAGAACGGCTCGAACACGCGCGCTCGAACCTCCGGGGTCATCCCCGCGCCGGTGTCGCGCACCCACACCCTCACCTCGCCGCGCGACGACGCCGTACCCACCTCGATCTCGTTCTGCTCCGGAGCCCCCTCGGGGACCGCGTGGATGGCGTTGACGAGGAGGCCCGCGACGACCTGCACCAGGCGATGATGGTCTCCCCGAACCGGCCCCGTCACCCCGAGCCGCCGGGTGAGGCGGGCGCGGTAGCTGGCCTGCTTCTGCACGAGCTTGCACGCCTCGTTGACCACCGCCTCGACGTCGACCGAGCGCAGGTGCTCGGACTCGATGCGCGAGAACGCGTGCAGATCGGCGATGACGGCGACCACCCGATCGAGGCCGGCCACGCTCTCCTCGAGCATCTCCGTCGAGGTCGAGAGCGCCGCGTCGACGTCGGCGCGGTCGAGGAGCTCGCCGACCCGGCGGCGCTCTTCGGAGCCCGGAGGGAACAGCGCTCGGACGCGCGCGAGCACCGCGGAGACCTCGCGGAGCCGCTCGAGCACGTCGGCGGTGTTCGCGAGCACGAACGACGCGGGGTTGTTGACCTCGTGAGCCACGCCGGCGGCGAGCTGCCCGACCGCCGCGAGGCGCTCCGCCTGACTGATCCGGAGCTGGACCTCGCGCTCACGCTGCTCCCGCGCGGCGAGCTCCTCGGCGAGCATGTTGAGCCCGGCGGCCACCGCGTCGAGCTCCTCGGTGCCGTCGCCGACCTCGAGGCGGCGCTCGAAGTGGTTCGACGCGAGCGCGACGAGCATCTCGTACACCTGAGAGAGGCGAGCGTCGGCGTCGGTCATGGGCGCGGAGGGAGGCTCTGGAGCCACTCCTCGGCCTCTCGCTCCGACGCGCAGAGGCGGGTGGGCTCCTTGGGTTTGTTGAAGCCCAAGAAGAAGTTGCCGATCATCCGAGTGAGGGGTGAACCGACCACGAGCGCCACCGCGCGGCTCACGCGGCTCGCTTCCGGTCCAGCGAACAACGCGCGAGCCTCGGCGGACTGCGAGTGGAGGCCGCGCAAGTCGATGATGGCGAGGTGCGGCTCCCCGCCCGTGAGGCGCGCCGACACCTCCAGGTTCTCGACCGCGTCGGCGAGCTCCACCCGCGCGGCCGGTAGAAACCGCGCCCGCAGGAACGGACCATCGACCCACAAGCTGCACGTCCGGGTCGTGGTGGCCTCGGGCGGGACTGGGCGCAGATCGGTCACGCCAGCAAAAGTACCCGACCCCGAGAAGGGAGCGGCACGATTCTTGGCGGTCACTCGGGTTGCCAGGGTGCGCCGTGTAGGGCTCGCGCCCACGCCCATCCGCACCGGGCTAGGTGGAACGGAGGCGCTGGAGGACTTCGTGCCCCGATGTGGGTGGATGTTCCACCGCAAAAGAGGGCTTCTTCGACCCACGTGGTATGCTGCTGATCCGGTCGCGCGCGCGTTCCGCACGCGTCGCGCTCTCTTCTGCATCGCGATCCATGGGCGAAAACGACGACCTTGTGAGGATCGATCCTGGGGGGCGGATCGAGGCGCTCGGCCCTGCGGCTGCCCTGCGCCTTCAGGCCCGCGAAGGGCTGTTCCACGTGCTGCCGGCGCCGCAGCAACTCCTGTTGATGCGCGAGGCGCCGGATCCGGACGTCCCCAGCGACGGCCGCACGTGCCGCCTCTCGGGCGAGGTCACCTCGCCCGGGGGTCTGTGCGACGTGTACGGCTTCGTGGCCCACGCCGGGTGGCGGGGCGAGCTGCTGATCTTCGACGACGAGGGGACCCGCTCCGTCTACCTCGAGCGTGGCGACGTGGTGGGCGCGACCTCCACCGTGCCGAGCGAGCGCCTCGGACAGATCCTCTACCGCTACGGCGTCCTCACGGAGGACCAGGTGAGCGCCTGCCTCGCCGCCGCCGCCGCGAACATGCGCTTCGGCGAGGCGGCGGTGAAGCTCGGCTACGTCGACCGCGAGCGGCTGTTCGCGCTGATGGGGCGGCAGACGGAGGAGATCTTCTACGGGTCGCTGCTCCTCGGGCGCGGCGTCTTCTACTTCCTCGAGACGTTCGACGAGGCCGAGCTCGCCTCGCGCCACGTGCTGCCTCTGTCGACGCTCATCCCCGAGGGCGTGCGCCGGATGCACGAGTCGCGGTACTTCCAGCCGCGCATCCCGTCGCTCGAGCACGTCCCCACCCGGCTTCCGATCGCCGGGCCACCGCCGCGCGACGGGCTCGGGGTCTACGCCGCCATCGACGGGTTTCGCTCGGTGGGCGATCTGTGCCGGATCGTCGGAGAGGGCGAGTTCCTCGTGTGCCGGACGTTGTTCCAGCTCGTCCATCAGGGCTACGTCGCCATGCGCCCGCCGCGCCTCGAGCCCACCCAAGCGGTCACGGTGTTCAACGAGGCGATCGCGCTCATCCTCCGCGAGCTGGACGCGATGGATCAGGGCGACGCGGTGCGCGCCCAGCTCGCCGAGTTCGCGCAGCGCGGCGTCTTCCCCCAGCTCCTCGCGGGGATCAAACCCGCCGACGACGGGACCCTCGAGCCCGCGCTCCTCTCCAAGAACCTCGCGACGTTTCCTGGCCACACCGGCGCCGACCAGCTGCCCCAGTGGCTCTGCGAATACGCCGCGTACGCCCTGTTCCTCGCCCGCCCGCACCTCTCTCGCGCGCGGCAAGAACGCGCCGACAGCACGCGCAATCCGCGGCTCTCGCAGCGGGTCGGAGCGCTCCTCAGCTCGCTCTCGGCGCTCGACCCCAAAGCCCACGGAGGTGAGTAGATGATGCGTCGCGGCGCGCTCTTGTCCCTCGGCTTCCTCGCCGTCGTCGCCTGCAACAAGCCGCCGCCGAAGCCGGCGCCGGCGCCGGAGGTGACGAGCGAGCCCGCCCACGTGCCCCCCGCCGCTCCGAAGAAGTGCGACGCGCTCGACGAGGGGTGCGTCGCCGCCGAGGGCACGCGGTCTCCCATCCAAGCGTCGTCGTGGACCCTCGAGCCGCCGGCGTCGTGGACCTACGCGCACGAAGGCGACGCGACCGTCGCGAAGACGGACGGGGCGATCGTCGCGGTCGTCGTCCACGAGACGGGGCCCAAGAAGGGTGAGAGCGCGAACCGCTCGGCCGCGTTCGACTCGGTGGTGAAGAAGCTCGCGCTCACGATGCCGAAGAAAGCGCCGTGGCCCGACAAGCCCGCCAAGGTGCTGACGGTGGGGGCGGCGAAGGTCTCCCTCTTCCAGTTCGACGGCGTGACCCGCGAGGGCAAGCCGGGGGCGCTCCTCGCCTTCACGAGCCGGCTCTCGGACAAGGAGTCCCTGCTCGGCGCCGGCTTCGTCCTCGACAGCGACACCAAAGACGCCGACAAGGCCATCTTGAAGTGCGTGCAGTCTCTCCGCGGCCCCGACCCCGCCGCGGCCGCTCCCGACGCCGGGGCCAAGCCGAAATGACGGCCCCCGAGCTCGCCCCCGGTCAGATCGTCGCCGGTCGCTTCGCGATTCGGCGCGCGCTCGGCCGCGGTGAGCTCACGGCGACGTACCACGCCCTCACGATGCCGGCGCGCGACGTCGCGGTGAAGGTGTTCGACCCCGTCGTCCGGGATCGACACGACGTCCTCGACTTCCTCCGGCGGGTGACGATCGAGACGAACGCGCTCCCGCCGAGCGTCGCGCTCCGGATCCTCGAGGCCGGCGACGACCCGACGATCGGAGCGCCGTTCGTCGTGAGCGAGCTCTGCGTCACCCCGTCGCTCGCCGAGCTCGTGAAGCTCTGCCCGCTCGCCGGCGACGAGCTCGCGGCCTTCGCCTCGAACCTCTGCGACGCGCTCGACGTCGCCCACGCGCGGGGCCTCCTCCACCTCTCGCTCGCGCCAGGTAACGTCTTCGTCGGGCCCCCGCCGACGTGCGAGGTCAAGCTCGGCGACTTCGGGTTGTCCGTCCTCACGAGCCCCGGCGCGCCCGGCGCGTACGGCGCCCCGGAGCAGCTCGCCGAGCCCACCGTGGCGAGCGACGTCTACGCCGCGGCGCTCGTGATCCTCTACGCCGCGTCGGGCGTGACCCTCGACGACCGGAGCGACGATGCGCTCGCCGCGCCTGCGTCGGCCGCGGCGAGCCAGCGCGGCGAACCCGTGGATTCGCGCCTCGACGAGCCCCTCGCGCGCGCGCTCGCTCGAAACCCCAGCGCGCGCTTCGCGTCCGCGCTCGACCTCGCCGAGGCCGTCGCCACCGCCCTCGGAGCGCCGCCTCCTCGGCGACGCGAGAGCGCGCGGCTCGCCGTCGACGACACGGCGGCTCCGCCCGTCCCCCGCATCGAGCCGACCCCCGCGAGCGCCCGATACGCCGCGCGCGAGTCGGTCGCGCCGCCCGCGCTCCGGAGCCAAGCGCCGCCTGGGGAGGCGACGCGTCGACCGCCGCCGCTCCCGAAGCCTCCATCAATGCCTCGGATCGCCGAGCCGGCGTTCGTGATGCCCGACGCCATCGAGGTGCCGGACGCGAGCCCCGGGCTCGCGGTTCCGCTCGCGCGGCCCGCGCCTCGTCGAAGCCTCGGCCTCGTCCTCGCGGCGGCGATCGGCGTCCCGCTCCTCACCGGGGTCGTGGTGCTCGTCGCCGTCGTCCTGTTGCGGCGGCCTCCGCCCGAGCCGATCGCCGTCGTGACCGCGAGCTCCGCCCGGATCGCGTCCGCCGGCGGCACGGTCGGAGCCACGAGCGCCGCCGCGACCGCCCCCACCAGCGCGCCGAGCGCGCGCGAGAGCGGTCCGACGGTCACGGACACCGCGACCAAGCCCGAACCGGGCGCGAACGGGGGCGCCGCCACCCTCGACGTCGTCTGCGTCCCCGAGTGCCAAGCGATCGAGGTCGACGGCAAGAAGGTGCGCGCGTTCCCGGTGCCGGTGGAGCCCGGGCAACACTTCGTCTCCGCCGCGCGTGGGGTGCACCCCGTCCAGACGAAGTCGGTCACCGTCGGCGCCGGCCAGAACGAGAAGCTGCAGTTCGTCTTCTACGCCCCCAAGGGCGCGCCCGACCCCAAGAAGAACTGCGGCAAGTTCCTCAAGCGCTGCGACTGAGCGCTGCGACCGAGCGCGGCGCCGCGACCGCGGCCTGCAGGCGGCGCGCCTTCGTCAGTTCGCCTCGTCGTCGGGCGGCGGCTTGGTGTCGGCGGTGTGCACCTCCGGCTCGTCGGCGACGAGCTCCACCAGCGTCTTCTTCGCGCGCTCGATCAGCATTCGGTTCCCCTCGAGGCGCTGGTTCGCGACCCGCAAGAGGATGCTCTCGTTCTCGAGCCGCGCGCGCACGCTCGTGAGCTCGGCGCGGAGGGCGTCGATCTCGCTCTCGAGGGCAGGGACCTCCTGCCGCAGGTCCGCGAGCTCTCCCTCCAGCACCTCGTTGTTGCGGACGCTCACGCGCACCTTCGCCTCGAGCTCGTCGAGCTGCAACATGGTCTCGCC
>JAEUKG010001260.1 GCA_016794325.1 Myxococcales bacterium
GCGCCTCCGCGAGATCGCCCGGGCGCTCGACGTAGAGCGAGACCGGCGGAGGGAGCGCGGTCGCGTCGTCCACCACGCCGCCGCACGCCGCGTAGAGCGCCGCCCACTCCGGGAGCGTGGCGCCGGCGAACGTGCGCGCGACGCCGAGCGCGAGGAGCGGCCTGCCGGTGGCGCTGGGATCGAGCCGCGGCGCCGACCGCGGCACCGCGCCCGCCGCGAGCACCCGCGCCGGGAGCGCGCTCGCCGCGAGCGCCTCCGCGAGGTGCGCTGGCGCCACCGCCTCGGCGGCGAGGCCGAGCGCGCGCGCGGCGCGGAGGGTGCGCCCCGCGGCGGCCAGCGCGGCGGCGTCGGACACGACCAGGCAACGCGACCGCCTCCGGTCAATACGCGCTGGGATAGTCGCCTCCGCCACCGCTGGACGAGTCGTCGTAGCTCGTGCTCGAGCCGCCGCCGCCGAAGTCGCCCCCTCCGCCGAAGTCACCGCCGCCGTATCCGTCGGCGCTGCCGGCGTCGGTGAAGCCCGGCGACGGATCCCACGACGACGCGAGGCCGCCCATCATCGAGGTCTCCACCGGGCCCATCGGCACGTACCCGGGCGTCGGCCACGGATCTTCGATCGGCGACGCGGCCCCGTGCCGCGCGTCGCGCGGCGCCACGCGCGGCCGCTGGGGGGCGTCGAACCACACCTGGATCTCCGCCGGGAAGCCGCCCGTGTAGACGAAGGCCTCCTGCTCGGCGAGCGAGCGGAACCCGCCCTCGCGGCGCTGCCCCGCGACGACGCACCGGTACCGGAGCGGCGCGCCGTTCGGGTACGGCGATCGACAGAAGAAGCCGTCGCCGACCGCTCGCACCGCGATCGCTCGGCGCTGCGCCCGCTGCTGCTTGCGCGCCATCGCCCCCGAGAACGGCTCGCGGCAGGCGAGGCACGCGGCCTGGTCGTGGGGCGAGAGCGCCCCGCAGAAGACGCAATACACGACGACCCACGTCTGGCAGCGGGGGCACCGCTGGGTGCCCCACGCACACGCGAAGGCGCAGCGGGGGCACGCGATCGGCCTAGTATGCATTGGGATAGTCCGCGCCGCCGGCGTCGCTCGACCCGGCGTCGCTCGACCCGGCGTCGCTCGACCCGGCGTCGCTCGACCCGGCCCCGCCAGCGTCCGCGCGCTCGTCGTCGCCGTAGGTGTCCGTCGAGCCGCCGCCGCCGAAATCGCCACCGCCGCCGCCGGTCCCCTCGCCGTCGTCGTCGCCCGCGGCCGCGTCGTCGCGCGACGGCGCGACCTCGCGGCGCTCGGCGGGGAGCACGATCGCGGCCGGGCGCGTCCCCTGGCTCCAGTCGTGGTCGTCCCGCGGGCGCGCGTCGCCCTCGTCGTCGTCTTCGTCCTCCCACACCCGGATCTCCGCGGGCGTGCCGCCGGTGTAGACGAAGACCTCGGCGGAGCCGAGCGACGTCAGGGTGCCCGTCTTGCGCTCGCCGCCGACGCGGCAGGCGTAGCGCAGCTGCGTCCCCGTGCGGTGACCGCGGTAGAAGAAGCCGTCGTCGCCGGTGCGGACTCCTCCGCCCCTCTGACGGCGCATCACCGCGTTGACGATCAACCACACGACGAGGAGGCCGAGCACGAGCGGGATCGCCGTCGAGAGCACCGGGCTCACCTCGGCTGCGGCGACACCCTGGGGTTCCACCATCCGCGCATCCTACCTCGCCGCACCGCGTCGCGGAGCACCCGAGCGGGGCGGCGGAGGCCGCGCCCCTCCCGTTTTCCCGAAAGAAATGCGCCCAAGCAATCGAAACTCGAGCGGTTTTATCCCCTTCCCACGGGCGACCCGCTTCTCGTACCCTGGTTCCCCGGGTGCGCGTCGGAGAAGCGGTGCCACGCGCGCGCCGGCACGCCCATGCAGCCGCCCCCGAAGCCCCGCGCCGGTCTCACCCAGATCCCCTCGTTCGAGGACAAGCTCGAAAACGAGGAGGAGATCCTCGAGGTCATGCTTGCCGCGCTCGGCAAGGAGAAGCTCGACGGCGCCGTGTGGCAGACGCTCCACGACGCGGCGGTCCGCGACGAGCGCGTGTCCGAGCTCGCGTTCGCGTACGAGTCGGTCTCGCAGGGCAAGCGGGTGAAGATCCTCCCGCCCGTCGCGGCGGCGGAGTTCTACTTCCGCGCCGCGACCTTCTTCGCCGACGTGCTCGGCGACGAGTTCGGCGGTCGGAGCTACCTCGACAAAGCGATGACGGCGTCGCCGGCCCACCCCGGCGCGTTCCAGCGGCTCGCCGACATGCTCGAGCGCGCGGGCGACGAGGCCAAGCTCGGCGAGCTCTACGCCCAGGCCGCGGCCCACCGGCCGAAGGCCGAACAGGTGGAGCTGCTCCGGCGCGCGGGGCGCGTCTTCGACAAGCTCGACACGAACGACGACAAGGCGATCGAGATCTACACCCAGCTCCTGCGGGTCGATCCGGCCGACGAGGACGCGCGATCGCGCCTCGAGTCCCGCTACTCGAAGCTCAATCGCCACCGCGACGTGGCCCGACTCCTCGAGCAGGCGCTCACCACCGACCCGCCGCCCGCCGCCGACGAGATCGTCCGACTGCGGGCGCGCCTCGTCGATCTGTACGCCCACCAGCTCCACGAGCCCGAGCGATCGATGCCTCACGTCGAGGCGCTCCTCGCCCACGACCCCGCGCGGGAGGACGCGCTGCGCGTCGCCGAGAAGCTCCTCGCGAACAAGGCGCTCGCCGGGCGCGCCGCCGCCGCGCTCGCCTCCGCGTACGAGGCGATGGGCAACCTCACCGAGGTCCACAAGTGCCTCCAGATCGAGCTCGAGGCGACGCGCGGCCCGAAGCGCAAGGACGTCCTGAAGCGGCTCGGCACCCTCCGCCAGGAGCGGATGAACGACCTTCCGGGCGCGCTCGAGGCGTTCGAGGGCGCGATCGGCATCGACCCGGCCGACGACGACGTGCGCACGCGCTACGCGTCGCTCGCGGTGCACCTCGGCGGCGCGCTCGAGGCCGCGCGCACCTTCGCGCGGGTGTCGAGCCTCGCCAAGGACGCCGCGGTGCGCGCCCGCATCGCCGCCGAGATGGGCGACCTCCTGCGGCTGGGAGGCGACCTCAAGCGCGCTCGCTCGACGTTCGTGAGCGTCCTCGGGATGCCGTCGGCCGATCCCGTGGCCGTGCTCAAGGCGGCGCGCGCGCTCGCCGACGTCTACGCGCAAGAGAAGGACCTGAAGTCGCTCGCCGACGTGCTCGACCGCATCGGCCACCTGTCGACCGACGGGAGCGAGCGTGATCTCGCCAACGAGCGCCTCGCGGTGATCGCCCAGGGGCCCCTGTCCGACGACGCGCGAGCCATCGCCGCGTGGGAGCGCCTCCGCGGCGGCGAGAGCCACGCCCGGGCCCTCCAAGCGCTGCGCGATCTCTTCGAGAAGACCGGCGACGTCGTGAAGCTCTCCGAGGTCCTCGAGCAGCAGGCGGAGGCGGAGCCCGACGAAGACAAGGCGCGCGCCCAGATGTTCGACGCGGCGCGGCTCGTCACCGAGAGCAAGAAGGATCCCGGCCGGGCCGCGGACGCGTGGGCCAAGGTCGTCGCGCGGTTCGGCGACTCGAAGGACGTCCTCGCGATGCGCATCCCGCTCCTCGAGGCGCTCGGGCGGTTCGCCGACCTCGCCCAGGCGCTGGAGAGCGACGCCAGGCTCTCGCCCGAGGGCGAGCGCGCGCCGATCTTCGCCCGCCTCGGGCAGTTGCATCTTACACGCACTCGCGACCCCGCGGCCGCGGTCGACGCGTTCCGGCGCGCGCTCGCCGCCGACCCCGGCGAGCGCACCGCGCGCGGCGCGCTCGAGAAGATGCTCGGCGACGCCGACCAGAAGCTCCTCGCCGCCGAGGTGCTCGAGCCGCTCTACCGGCTCGACTGCGCCCGCGTCGAGCGCGCGCGCCAGACGGGCTCGGTGCCCCCTCCCCACGAGCAGCACGGCGCGTACGCCGGGCTGATCAAGGTCCTCGGCATCCGCGCCGAGGCGAGCCCCATCGTCTCCGACCGCCTCGCCGCGCTCGACGAGGCGACGCGGATCGCGGAGGAGGCGCTCCCCGAGCGCGCGCTCGACTTCGCCGGGCGCGGCCTCGCGGAGGCGGTGGCGAGCGAGGAGTCGATCGACACCTGGCTGGCGACCGCCGAGCGCATCGCCGCGCGCGGCGTCGAGCCGAAGCGCTACGCGGCGGTGCTCTCGGTCGCGCTCGGCGGCGCGAGGCCCATCGACTCGGCCCCGCTGTTCGCGCTCGCCAAGACCGCGGCCGAAGCGCACGCGCGCAGCGGCGACGTCGGCGCCGCCCTCGCCCTCTACCGGCGCGCGCTCCCGTTCGACCCCGCCTCCCAGGAGCTCCTCGACCGGATCGACGAGCTCTTGCGGGAGCAAGGCAACCCCGAGGAGCGCGTGGCGCTCTACCGGGCCGCGCTCGAGAAGGCCGGCGCCGACAAGGCTCGTCGGCAGAAGCTCCTCCACGCGATCGCGTCGATCGAGCGCTTCGAGCTCAACAACGGGGCCGCCGCGATCACCGCCTACGGCGCCGCCCTCCGCTCCGACCCCACCGATCGCACCGCCTACGGCGCGCTCGTCGAGCTCTACACCGAGGCCTCGAGCTGGGACGAGCTGTGCGATCTCCTCGAAGACCACCTCGAGCACGCCGAGGGCGAAGAGGCGCGGAGGACGCGGTCCAAGCTGGCGCAGGCCGCGGCCCAGCACGGGCAAGCGACGCGGGCGGCGCTCCACGCGACCGCCTTGCTCGCCGACGGCGAGCTCACGATCGAGCACATCGACGCCGTCGTGCAGGTGGCGGAGACGGTCGGCGACCAGGAGCTCCTCAGGCGAGCGATGGAGCGGCGCGTCGAGGCGGCGATCGAGCCGCGCGATCGCACCGACTGGCTCGAGCGGCTCGCGGAGCTGTACGTCCGCCGCGAGCGCAGCGACACCGCGGCGGAGCGGCTGAAGGAAGCCGCCGACACCGCGCAGGGGATGGGCGACGACGCGCTCGCGCAGCGGCTGCACGAGCGGGTGCTCTCGCTCTTCCCCACCGACGTCGAGAGCACGCGCGTCCTCGCCGACCTGTACGAGCGCTCGGCGACCTGGGACAAAGTCCCGCCCCTCCTCCGCATTTTGGCCGACGCCGCCACCGACGACGCCGCCAAGGCCGCGCTCCTCGTGCGTCAGAGCCAGGTGCTGAACGACCACCTCAGCCTGCGCGTGAACGCCGCGCGCGCCGCGGCCGAGGCCTTCGCCCTCGTGCCGAGCGACCGCGCCGTCATCGCCGTCTTCGAGCAGCTCGCGCAAGCGGCCGGCCAGCAGGAGCTCTTCGCGACGGCGGTGGACCTCGCGGTGCCGCGCGTGGGCGATCGCGCTGTCGCGACCGACCTCGCCCTCGCCAAGGCGCGCCTCCTCGCCGACACCCCGGGCCGGGTGGACGCGGTCGCGGCGACGTACCGCGACCTCCTCGCCGACCCGGGCCTCGACGACGCCCGCAAGCGGGCGACGGTGGCCGCGTTCGAGGCGCTCCTCGCGCGCCCGCCGCGGCGCCTCGACGACGTGCGATGGCTGTGCGCGTGGCGCCACGATCACGCGACCGAAGAGGGCAAGGGCGCGGCCCTGCTCGAGTGGGCGCGCGTCGAGGAGAAGGAGCTCGGCGATCTCAAGGAGGCGCTCAACCTCTACCGGAGAGCGGTGGCGCTCGAGCCGTACAACG
>JAEUKG010001271.1 GCA_016794325.1 Myxococcales bacterium
CCCCACCGCCGCCGCCCCCGCGAGCGGCGATCTCGTCGCCGGCGGCGCCGCCCCCGAGTTCAAGGCCGTCGCCCACGAGGGCACCGAGGTCGACCTCACCAAGCTGCGCGGCAAGTTCGTCGTCCTCTACTTCTACCCGAAGGACGAGACGCCGGGCTGCACCAAGGAGGCGTGCGCCTTCCGCGACGCGTTCAACGAGCTGTCCAAGGAGGGCGTGGTCCTCGTCGGCATCTCGTCCGACAGCGTCGAGTCGCACAAGGAGTTCGCGAGCCACCACAAGCTGCCGTTCCTCCTCGTGAGCGACCCCGACAAGGTCATCGCCAAGGCGTACGGGGTCGGGAGCACGTTCGGCTTCATGTCGCGCCAGACGTTCGTCGTCGACAAGGAGGGCAAGATCAAGAAGATCTACCGCAGCGTCGACGTGGCCAAACACGCGCAGGAGATCCTCGCCGACGTGAAGTCCTGAGGGCGCCGTGGCTCGACTCTCGGTGACCATCGACGGCGCGCCGCTCTCCGACGACGAGGCGCGCGCGTTCTGGCAGCGCTTCAGCGCGTACATGGACGAGCACAAAGGCGACCTCGCGGGCTTCGCCCAGAGCGAGGGCCTCGCGAGCGTGCACCCGAAGACGTCCCCCGCGGGTGCCCTCCTCGTCGGGAGCCGGAGCGCCCCGCAGGGGGCGTACGCCACCGCGCCCCGCTCCGCGGCCGCGGAGTCGGGCGGCGGAGGCGGCGCGCGGCGGGAGCGCTCTCGGAAGAACCGCGGAGCTTGAGCCGCGCCGGCGGAGGCGGTCGAAGCTGCGCGCGGCGCCCCACGCCTCGCCCCTGCGGGCGCGGCGGCCGCGCGGCTCGAGGCTCGAGGGTGGGTCGACGGCCGGCAGCGCGCCGGCGGCGGTGACGAGCGGCGATTCCCGAATCCGGCTCGGTCATCTAGGATGAGAGGGTCGTGTCCAACGCCGCGATCGCGTACGCCGCCCACACGTCCACCTGCACCTTCTTGCTGGACGCGGACGGCTTTTGCCGGCGCGTGGTGACGCGCACGAAGAACGGCAAGGAGTCGCGCATCGCCCGGCGGTGCCTCGGGGCGCAATACGTCGCCTCGCTGGACCTCCTCGCCGAGGGCGGGCTCGTCGAGATGCCCACCCCCGGGGCCTTCATGCTCTTCGCCCGCATCGACGACGGCCGCGTCACGCTGGTGAAGACGGCGCCGCTCGAGCGCTTCGACAACGTCGACGAGCCGCTGGAGGCCCGCCCGTCGGCGCCCGAGCTCTCGCCCGACCCCTACGAGGACGACCGGCTCGACGCCCGCACGCGGCAAGTCCGCGCGATACGCGACGCCGGGGTGGCGAACCCCGAGCTATCCCGAAAGTACCAGGAGCTCCTCGACCGCGCCGCGCGCGGCACCGAGCGCATCCCGAGCCGCAAGGCCCCGTCCGCCGAGATCCCCGCCGCCGCCCCGCCCGACGACTACGGCGGCGAGCCGCCGACGATGTTCCAGCGCCGCGACCGGCGCGACGCCCCCGGCGGTGGCCGCGGGATGTTGCCCAAGCGGCCAGCGGTGCTCCGCGACAGCCTCGGCCGACCCCGGGGGGGAGGCGAGGGGAGCAGCGAGGGCGGCGACGGCGACGGCTGAGCTTTCAGCCGCTCCGCTCTCCTACCTGCACGCCGAGCGCACCACACGACCGTCGGCGGTCGTTTTCCGCCGCGCGAAGCCCGCGACCCGCGGTATCTTTCGAGGTTCATGCGGCGTGTTCTCTGGGTCGCAGGCGGGATGTGCGCGGGGCCACTCCTCGCGCTCGGTTGCCGGCAGGTCCTCTCGCTCGACACCGACGACACGCTCCTCGTCGACGGCGGATCGATCGACGCGGAAGCGGGCTCGCCCGACGCGGGCCTCGTCTGCCCTCCTGGCAAGAAGAACTGCGACGGCACGTGCGTCCCGACGGATCGGATCGAATACGGGTGCGCCTCCGACTCGTGCGCGCCGTGCGGCGCCCCCTTCGCGCGGACGATGCGGTGCGACAACGGGGCGTGCCGGGTCGCGACGTGCCGCGACGGCCGCGACGACTGCAACGGCCGCGTGGAAGACGGCTGCGAGGCCGACCTCCTCACCGCCGAGACGTGCGGGAGCTGCACCCGGAGCTGCCCGAGCTCCTTCCCGCTCTGCGGGCAGCAAGGGGTGACGATCACCTGCCTCGCGGCGTGCGAGGGCGGGCAGCCGCCGTGCGGCACGTCGTGCGTCGACACCCAGACCGCGATCGCCCACTGCGGCAAGTGCGGCGCGGCGTGCCCGAGCGCCGCCAACGCCGATCCGAAGTGCTCCGCGGGCAAGTGCGGCGTCGAGTGCCGGAGCGGCTACGGCGACTGCGACGGGAACCCGACGAACGGCTGCGAGCCCGAGAAGGTCTTCTACAAAGACGGCGACGGCGACGGGTTCGGCGCCACCGAGCAGATCGCGACCGGCTGCACGAAGCCCGCGGGTTACGCCGCGGTGGGCGGCGACTGCTCCGACACCACGCCGACTGCGTATCCCGGTCAGACGGGCTTCTTCGGCGTCGGCTACGCGGTCGCCGGCGGGGCGACCTCCTACGACTACGACTGCGACGGCAAGGAGACCGAAGCGCCGGGGTTCGCCCACCTCCCGGAGTGCAACGTGTGCGACGGCAGGAGCGGCTACCGCCCGCAGCTCCGGTCGGGGCCCGGCGTCGAGCCTTATTGCGGCGCCACCGCGAAGATCACCTGCGGAGGGAGCGGGAGCACGAGCGGCAGCGGAAGCTGCGCCGTCATGTCCTCCGGCTCCGCGATCCCGTGCCGGTGACGCCTCCCCCGAGCCGCTGCGCGGTCCTCGTGCCGGTCTCCGACCGCCTCGAGCCCGAGTGCGAGCGCGGGCTCGTCGAGCTCGCCAAGCGCGGCTACGAGGTGCGCCGCATGTTGGGCCACTCTGCGATCGACCTCGCGCGGTGCCTCATGGCGCAGGCCGCCCTCGACGACGGCTTCGACGAGCTCATGTGGATCGACGGCGACGTCGGGTTCGCTCCCGACTCGGTCGATCGCCTGCGCGCGCACGGGCGGCCGATCTCGTGCGGGCTCTACCCGAAGAAGGGCCAGCGGAGCCTCGCCTGCGACGTCCTGCCCGGCACCCGCGAGATCGTCTTCGGGGAGAAGGGCGGGCTCGTCCCGATCCGCTACGTCGGCGCCGGCTTCTTGCACACGCGGCGCGAGGTCTACGAGGCGATGCGCGACAAGCTCGGCCTCACCCGCTGCAACGAGCGCTTCGGACAGCCGTTTTTCCCCTATTTCATCCCCACCATCGTGCCCGACGGCCGCGGACACTGGTACCTCGGGGAGGACTACGCGTTCTGCGAGCGCGCGCGCCAAGCGGGCTTCGAGCTCGTCGCGGACACCACCATCCGGCTGCACCACGTCGGCCGCTACTCGTTCTCGTGGGAAGACGCGGGCGCTGACCCCGCGCGCTACGCGAGCTACCGCCTCGTGCTCGACGGAGGTGAGGGACGATGACGAGCGCCTTCGCGCGGCGACTTCTCGCGCTCACCGCCGCGCTCGCCGCGCTCGGGCCTGCGACCGCCCGCGCGCAAGCGAGCGCCAACGACGCCGCCGTGGCCGAGGTCCTCTTCGACGAGGGCAAGAAGCTGATGGCCGAGGGCAGGCTCGCCGAGGCGTGCCCCAAGCTCGCGGAGTCGAACCGGCTCGACACCGGCATCGGGACACTCCTCTTCCTCGGCGACTGCTACGAGAAGAACGGGCAGGTCGCGAGCGCGTGGGCGACCTTCCGCGAGGCCGCGAGCCTCGCCCAGAAGAACGCCGACGCCCGCGAGAAGCTCGCGCGCGATCGCAGCGCCGCGCTCGACCCCGTGCTCCCGCGCCTCACCATCGCCGTGCCGCCGTCGAACCGGATCCCGGGGCTCGTCGTCACACGAGACGGCATCGACGTGGGCGCGGTGCAATGGGACGTCGCGCTCCCGATGGACCCGGGCCGGCACGTCCTGCGCGCCACGGCTCCTGGTCGCGCCCCGTGGCAGGCAACGGTCGACGTGGCGCGCGCGACCCCAGCGACGGTCGAGGTTCCCCTCCTGCCCCGCGCCGCGAGCCCGACCGCCCCGCCCCCCCGCGAAGCGCCGCGCGAAGGCGGCACCCAGCGCGCGATCGGGCTCGGGCTGGTGGGCGTCGGCGCGATCGGCGTCGGCGTCGGCGCCTACTTCGGCCTCGCGGCGAAGTCGCGGAGCGACGACGCGGCGAGCCACTGCGCAGGCAGCGCCTGCGATGCGACCGGCCTCGAGCTGCGCGACAGCGCGCGCTCGCGCGCGGACGTCGCGACGGTCGCGTTCCTGGCGGGGGGGCTCACGCTCGTCATCGGCGCAGCGGTCTGGCTCCTCGCCCCGAGCGGCAAGGCCGCGCCCCAGAGCGCCATGCTCCGCTTCTGAGCCCCCTCCCGAAGAATGGCGGAGCGGCCTCGTCTCGGACGGCCCCTCGGGCCCTGATCCCCCTCTTTCCAAAGTAGGCAGCTCGCTGCCTATTTTCGGACCGGGCCCCGGGCCCCGATCCCCCTCCCCGCAAAGTAGGCAGCTCGCTGCCTATTTCTCGACCAGGCCCCGGGCCCCGATCCCCCTCCTTCCAAAGTAGGCAGCTCGCTGCCTATTCTCGGACCGGGCCCCGGGCCCCGATCCCCCACCCCTCAAAGTAGGCAGCTCGCTGCCTATTTTCGGACCGGGCCCCGGCCCCCGATCCCCCTCCCCCCAAAGTAGGCAGCTCGCTGCCTATTTTTCGGAACGGGCGATCGGCTGGGCCGGTCGCCCGCCGTCCTGCGGGTCGGCTGCCCAGGCGCTCAGGTGCAGCCGGCGCGCCACGCGGGCGCGGACACCATGGACACCTGCGGGCAAAGGTGATAGCTCGCGGCCACGCGTGAAGCCCCTGAGGCCCAGGCCAAAGGAGTCGAAACGCGAGAAGTTTTCGCAGTTTGGCCGCAGTCCGCGCCTTGGCCCAAGGTCCACACGACCCTACAGCCAGGCCAGATCGAATCGCCTCGGAGACGTGCCTTCGATGACGTTGCTCAGCGCAAGCCTTGGACGGGTAGTTGAAGGGGGAGTCAACGTCGACCTCGACCTCACCGTGGTCGGCCAGGTCGTCCTCCTCGTCATTCTCCTCCTCGTCCTCAAGCCCGCCCTCTTCGACCCGATGCTCCGCCTCTTCGAGGAGCGCGAGAAGCGCATCGACGGCGCAAAGAAGGCCGCGCGGCAGACCGACAAGAAGTCGGCCGACGCCGAGGCCCAGTTCGACGCCGCGATGTCCAAGGCGCAGGCCGAGGGCAACCAGGTCCGCGAGCGCCTGCGCGCCGAGGGCGTGAAGGCGGAGAACGAGGTGCTCGCGAAGGTCCGCGGCGAGACCGCGGATCTCCTCGCCAACGGCCGCAAGAAGGCCCAGGCCGAGCTCGCCGAGGCGCGCGCCGCGCTCCAGGCCGAGGCTCCGCAGCTCGGGCGTGCGGTCGCAGCGCGCGTCCTGGGGCGCGAGGTGTCGTGATGAAGAAGCTCCTCCCCTCCCTGTTCCTTGCGGTCGGCCTCGCGGTCGTCAGCGTCCCCGCGGCCGCCCAGCACGACGACCGGGCGCCCGGTCACGGCGGCGCCTCTCCGGCTCCGTCGATGCCGCGGCTCCGCGGTCTCGACAACGCCGCCCAGGGCCACGGCGCCGGCGACAACCCGCGCGCGCGCGGGCGTCACACCGGCGGCGGCAGCGACCACGCACCGGCGGGCGACCACGGCGGCGCGGGCGACCACGCCTCGGGCGACCACGGCGGCGCGGGCGATCACGCCTCGAGCGACCACGGCGGCCACGAGGGCGGCCACCACGAGCTCAAGTCGATGAACTGGACGGACTTCTCCAACAAGGAGACGCCGCCGTTCGCCGCGCTGCTGCTGAACCTCGGGCTCCTCGTCGGCCTCTACTACTGGATGGGCAAGAAGCCCGTCCAAGACGGGCTCAAGGCGCGCCGTCAGGCCGTCGCCAAGGAGATCGAAGAAGCTCAGCGCATGCTCAAGGAGGCCGAGGAGCGCGCCAAGGTCTACCAGGCGAAGCTCGGCAACGTGGCCGCGGAGCAAGAGGCCGCGCAGAAGGCGCTCGAGACGGCCGGCAAGGGCGAGCGGGATCGCATCGTCCGCGAGGCCGAGGAGAAGGCCGCGCGGATGCAGCGCGACGCGGAGTTCCTGGTCGAGCAGGAGCGCAAGCAGATGCGGCTCGACCTCACCCGCGAGGCGATCGAGGTCGCCGTCGAAGCGGCCGAGGCCTTGCTCCGCGAGAAGGTCACCCAGGCCGACCACGAGCGCATGGCCGACGAGTTCCTCGCCGAGCTCGCGCAGGCTCCCGCCCAGTCCGGAGGTGCATCGTGAGCGCCAGCGTCGTCGCCCGTCGTTACGCCCGAGCCCTCCTCGAGCTCGGCACCGAGACCGGCCAGCTCGAGCAGCTGGTGAACGAGCTCGGGAGCGCCGCCGAGGCCTACGCGACGAGCACCGAGCTCCGCCAGGCGCTCGAGAGCCCGGTCGTTCCGCTCGAGCAGAAGAAGGCCGTCGTCGGCGAGGTCGCCGACCGCCTCGGCTGCGGCCCCTCGTCGAAGAACACGCTCTTCTTGCTGACGGACCGTCGCCGCATGAAGAACCTCCCCGAGATCGCCCGCGCCCTCCGCGAGATGAGCGACGCCAAGAAGGGCGTCGTGCACGCCGAGGTCATCAGCGCGCGCCCGCTCTCCGAGGAGTACCACGCCAAGCTCAAGGCGCAGCTCGAGCGCATGACGGGCAAGAAGATCGTCGTCGACCGTCGCGAGGACCCCTCGCTGCTCGCCGGCGTCGTCGCCCGCATCGGCGACCGCGTCTACGACGGCTCGCTCCGCGCGCGCCTGTCGCAAATGAAATCCACGCTCCTCAACTAGAGTCTCACAAGCCCCCACCCGGCATCCGGACGCCCCCAAGGCCTCCACCAGGCAGCTTCCCTCGAGGACCCAGAACATGCAGCTTCGCGCCGAAGAGATCTCCCAGATCATCAAGAAGCAGATCCAGAGCTACGAGAAGGGCACGCTCACCACCGAGACGGGCACCGTCCTCAGCGTCGGTGACGGCATCGCGCGCGTCTACGGCCTCGAGGGGGCGATGGCGGGCGAGCTCCTCGAGTTCCCCGGCAACCTCATGGGCCTCGTGCTCAACCTCGAGTCCGACAACGTCGGCTCGGCGCTCTTCGGCGACTCGACGGGCATCAAGGAGGGCGCGCCGGTGAAGCGCACCGGCCGCATCCTCGACGTCCCCGTCGGCGAGGCCGCGATCGGCCGCGTCGTCAACGCGCTCGGCCAGCCGATCGACGGCAAGGGCCCCATCGAGACGCCGCACCGCCGCCGCGTCGAGCTGAAGGCGCCCGGCATCCTCCAGCGTCAGCCGGTCAAGGAGCCGCTCCAGACGGGCATCAAGGCGATCGACGCGATGGTCCCGATCGGCCGCGGGCAGC
>JAEUKG010000005.1 GCA_016794325.1 Myxococcales bacterium
CCGTGGCCGAGGCCGCGCTCGGCGTCCCCAAGGAGCGGAGCTTCTCGGTGTCGCTCCTCACCGACTACGCCTCGTTCAACCTCAAGAAGGACAACGACACCCTCTTCCAGACCGAGGGCTCCTTCACCCTGCGCATGCGCGACGTCGGGCTCCGCGCGATCCGCTCCGGCGCCGGCGTCTACCGCGGCAAAGGAGGCACGCTCGACGACCTCGACCAGCGGGGCCTCGCGCCGCGCGACATCGGTCTCACCTACGGCCACGTCGAGGTCGAGTTCGCCTTCGCCGAGAGCTACGCCGTCATCGGTCGCGCGATCGTCGGGCTCCGCGAGCCCGGCATCGGCGTGGGCGCGCAGGGGTTCTTCCGCGTCGGCAGCGACCGCCGCACGAACTTGCTCGTGGGCGGCGAGCTCCTCGGCGGCATCGGCCTCCGCGGCATCGCGCAGCTCGAGTGGCGCACGATCCCGCGCGTCCCGATCGTGCTCCGCACCGAGGTGACCAACCAGCCGGCGGGCGTCTCGTCGCGCGTCTCCGACGAGCCGCTGGTGTCCACCGGCCCGTCCGAGGTCGGCGCGCGCACGATCGGCCAGGTCGGCTACGAGTTCACGCGGGGCCTCGTCGCCTCGGTGCGCGTCTCGTACCAGGGTCGGACCATCCAACACGCCGGCCCCGGAGCCGGCGCAGCCGTGAGCTACGAATGGTGAAGAAGCTCCTCCTCCCCGCCTCGCTCGTCCTCGTCCTCGCCGCGCTCGCCGCGCCCGCTCGGGCCGACGAGCCGGCCCCGCCTTCGGTGCATCATGCACCCATCGCCTCGGCCCGCGAGGGCCATCCGATCGTGGTCGGGGTCACCATCGAGCACCCCGAGCGCGCGAAGCGCGCGGTGCTCGTCTACTCGTCCGGCGGTGCCCTCACCGAGGTCGCCTTCGAGCGCGCCGCCGGCGCATCGCCCTACGCCGCGACGATCCCCGCGCCGTCGTCGTCGGTGCGCGCGGTGGGCTACGCCATCGAGATCGAGGACGTCTCCGGACGTCGCGCGCCCGCGTTCGCGAGCCGCGAGGACCTCCACCCGGTGGCGGTGGTGCGCGACGACGCCGACCGCGCCGAGGCCGCGCTGCTCGATCGCGTGGGGGGGCGCCGTTCGGTCTTCGCCGCCACCGGCGAATACGTGAGCTTCGGGGGCTCGGACGCCACCGTCGACCGAGGGGGGCGGCGGGTGACGGAGAGCTTCCGCGACACCTACTGGCGAACGGATGTAGCCTACACCTATCGGCTGTTCCGCACCGTCTCCGAGTTCGGGATCCGCTTCGGCGTCGTGCGCGGGCAGGCCGTCGTCCCCGGCGAGAGGGACCCCGGGAAGTTCGACGTCGGCTTGAACTACGGCTCGCCGCGGGTCCGCTTCCGCGTCGCGGACTGGGTCCACGTCGACGCCGAGCTCCTCACCAGCGTCACCGAGGTCGGCTTCTCGGTCGGAGGCGGCGGCGCGGTGATGTTCGGCGATCCCTACGGGGCGCGCGTCACCTTCGGCCTCGAGGGGGTGAAGGTCTTCGGCGTCCGCGGCTACTCCCGGCTCGACCTCGTGGCCGGAAAGCGATTCACCCTCGCGCCGATCGTCGAGGTCACCAACATGCCCCACACCGACGCCGGAGTCCGGCTCCTCGCCGACGTGGGCATCGACCTCGGCGCTGGCTTCGCCGTCGGCCTGCGGGGCGGCTGGCAGGCGCGGCGCTTCGACCTCGGCGGCCCGACGGCGGGCGGCCACCTCCAATACGCGTTCTGAGGCCACCGCGATGCTCCGCCTCTCGCGCGCCTTCCTCGTCGCCCTCCCGCTCGGCGTCGCCGCCCTCGCCGGCGCGCCGCCCGCCCGGGCCGACGCCTCGCCGATCGCCTGCGTGCTCGTCGCGCGCGGAGTGGAGGGCGAGGTCGCGCAGCCCGTGGCCGACGCCGTGTGCGCCGAGCTCGCGGTGAAGGGCGCCGAGCGCGGGACGTACGAGGTCACGGTCGAGGCGCGCGCGGGCTCGTTCGTCGTCGGCGTGCGCGACCCCGCCGATCCGTCGCCCGCGCGCCGCGCGTCGGTGAAGACGATCGAGGACGCGTCCGCCGCCGCGCCGCGCCTCGCCGGGGCGGTCGCCGACGGTCGCCCGCTGGACGAGGTCGAGCCCGAGCCCCCGGCCCGCCCCGACGGGGCCA
>JAEUKG010000140.1 GCA_016794325.1 Myxococcales bacterium
GCCGCGCTCGTCCTCTCCGCCGACCTCGCGGCCACGAGCGGCGACCTCGCGAAGGCGGTCGCGCGGATCGAGCGCGTGCTCCTGCGCGATCTCGACCACCCCGGGGCCCGCGAGCGCCACCTGCGCTGGCGCGGCGAGCTCGGCTACGGCGACGGCCGCCGCGACGTCTCCGCGGGGGCGACGACCATGGTCGCCCGCGAGTCGGACGCGCCGTTCGACCTCTTGCGCGAGGTCGCCCGCGGCGGCGCCGGCGCCGTCTACGAGGCGACCGACCGCGATCTCGGGCGGAAGGTGGCGCTCAAGGTCTACCACCAGGCCGAGCGCGACCGGAGCCAACTATCCCACGAGGGACAGGTGGCGGTGCTCCTCTCGGGCCCCGGGGTCGTCCGCGTGTACGACATCGACCCCGACCACGGGTGGATCGCCCTCGAGTGGGCGCGGCTCGGCGCGATCCGCGATCTGCTCCGCTCGGGCGCGCACGCCGCCCTCTTCCCCGTCGAGGGGTGGGTGTACGCGCTCGCGGCCGCGCTCGCGCGGGTGCACGCCGCCGGCTGGGTGCACCACGACGTCAAGCCGGCGAACGTGCTCCTCGTCGACGAGGCGACGCCCGTGCTCACCGACTTCGGCATCGCGCGCAAGATCGGCGAGCCCTCGCCCGCCGGCAGCATGGGCTACATCTCGCCCGAGCGCATGAAGGGCCGGCCGAGCGATCCCCGCGACGACGTCTACGGCTTCGGCCGCCTGCTCGAGGACGTGCTCGACGTCGCCGACCCGACGACGGTCGGCCGCATGCGGGGCCTCGCCTCGGCCTGCACCGGCCCCGACGCCCAGCGTCCGCCCGACGCGCGCGCGCTCGTCACGAGGCTGCGCGTCGAGCTCGGCCAGGGGCCGACCTCGCAGCGCCCGCCCGCGCCCTGAGCCGCGCGAAGCGACACAATAGGAACGGGGCGCTAGCGCGCCCCGGATGAAGCCAAGTCAGTCTTATGGGTCGTCTTCGGAGTCAGTTCTCGGCCGCGGGATCGCCCTTGGCCTCCGGACCCTCGGGGGCCGGGAGCGCGGGCGCGGCGGCGGGCTGCGCGTGGCCGCCGGGCGGCGGCCAGCTCGCGACGTAGCGCGGGGTCTCGCCGGGGCCGCTCGCGTCGATCCACGACACGTGGCCGGTGCCGGGGTCCCGGACGTCCATGTGGACGAACGAGCTGTTCGGGTAGTAGCCGCAGCCGGTGTCGACGAACGTCTTGCAGAGCTCGACGAGCTTCGTGTTGTCGACCCCGTCGACGCGGAAGTCCACCGCCCGCGCGAGCGAGTGCTGGCTGCCGGTGCTCTGCGGGCGGTAGCCCGAGATCACCGAGATCCGCACCGGCTTGTCCTTGCCGAAGTGCTCCGCGACCTGGGCGAGGCGCGACACCAGGCGGGGATCGATCTTGCGGACGTGGGGCGCGAGCTCGTCCTGGGCCTCGCGCTCCTTGGCGAGCTTCTCGACGCTGCCGTCCGGCCGCGGCGACGAGCCGGGGCGCAGCATGACCGAGAGGTGCTCCACCGCGAGCGGGGCCACGCCGCCGTCGCACGTCGCGAGGGCGAAGCGATCGACCTCGACGCCTCGCGCGACCTCGACCACCGACCGGAGGCACGGCGGGCGCTTCTGCGGCTTCTTCGAGTCCTTCGACTTGGGCTCGGCCTTGGGCGCCTCGTCCTTGACCCCGTCCTTGCGGCCCGAGGGCTTCACCGACGGCTTCTCGTCGAGGCGCACCTTCTGGCCCGGCTTCGCGTCGTGCTCCTTCTTGGGCGCGACGTGGCCGTGGTCGTGATCGTGGTGCTCGCCGGCCTTGATGCTGGCCGACAGCGGCGCCTCGTGCTTGTCGTGCTTGTCGCCGAAGGCCGGGGTGTGCGCCGGCTCTACGTGGTCGTGCTCGCCGGAGGCGTGACCCGCTGGGTGCTTGGAGTCACCCTTCTTGTCGGCCTTCTCGGTCTTCTTGTGACCGGCGGGCTTGGACTCCTTCACCGTCGCCTTGGGCGTGCGGTTCGAGACCGGGACGACGGCGGGGCCCTGCGCGCGGGCGCGGCCCTTCGGGGTCGCCTTGGCGTGCTGGCGCTTGCCGTGGTCCTTCTTCGCCGAGTGCGCGCGCTCCTCGGTCTTGGGGGTCGGCTTGGCGGCGTCCTCCCCCGACGGGCTCGCGAACGCGTAGGCCGGAGTGAGCGCGAGAGCGAGAGCGATGATTGAGGCAAAGGGCTTCATCGTGTCCTCCGTAGCGGTGGTGCCCGCTGGTAGGCGACACTGTCCTACATCGGCTGAAACGGGCCAAAATTTCAGCCGTCGTTTTTTCGCGAGCGCGTTACCGTCGCCGTCGACATGAACGCCAAGGAGTTCGAGGCCGCGTACGCGAGGCTCGTTTCGGGGCAGCACGGGCGGCGGGACAACCCGCGCTCGATCGGCTGCGAGGGCTGCGAGAGGTGCACCGAGTGCACGTTCTGCCGCGCGTCGACCGGCCTCACCCGGTCGCACTACTGCGAATCATGTGTAGACTGCATCGATTGCTCCCACTGCGTGCGCGCGAAGGGCTGCCTCGGCTGCTCCCACGCCGTCGACGCCGCGCGGTGCGTGAAGAGCGCGTACGTCGTGCGCTCGGCCGATCTCTCCGGCTGCACCTACTGCTTCGGCTGCGTCGGCCTCACCGGCAAGGACTTCCACATCCTGAACGAGCCGTACGACCGCGAGACGTATTTCGCGACGGTGAAGAAGCTCGCGCGCGAGCTCCGAATCGCGGGGCTCGCGGTCTGATGCGCGCGGTGGTGCAGCGGGTCGCGTGGGCGAAGGTGCACGTCGACGGCGAGCTCGTCGGCGCGATCGACCGAGGCCTCCTCGTCTACCTCGGCGCGGGCAAGGGCGACACCGACGCCGACCGCGCGTGGACGCTCAAGAAGATCCTCGGGCTGCGCGTGTTCGAGAACGACCTCGGCAAGCTCGACAAGAGCGTCGTCGACGTCGGCGGCAAGCTCCTCGTGGTGAGCCAGTTCACGCTCTACGGCGACGTCTCGCGGGGGAACCGGCCGAGCTTCGACGGCGCGATGCCGCCCGCCGAGGCCGAGGCCGTGTACGACGCCTTCGTGCGCGAAGCGCGCGGCGCGATCGGGGTGGAGACGGGCCGCTTCCGGGCCGACATGCGCGTGTCGTCCGAGAACGTGGGCCCGGTGACGATCGGGCTCGACAGCCAGCGCACCTGAGCCGTGGACGCGCTCGGGCCGTTCGTGGGACAATCGCGCGTCGACGGAAGGGCCGCGTGAGCAAAGACGGAAAGACGCCGGAGGCCCGGGAGGACGCGGACGCGAAGGCGGACGCGGACGCGGACGCGAAGGCGAGCGCGAGCGCGAAGGCGGACGCGAAGGCGAGCGCGAGCGCGAAGGCGGACGCGGAGGCGAGCGCGGACGCGGAGGCGAGCGCGAGCGCGGAGGCGAGCGCGGACGCGGACGCGAGCGCGGACGACGACGCGACGGAGCGCGCGGACACGAAGGCGGACGAGGACGGGGAGGAGGCGGCGGCGGTGGCGCGCGCGGAGGCGGCGAGCGCTCCCGACGAGATCGAGGTCGAGCCCTCGCGCGCGAGCGCCGAGGACGACGTCGGCGATCCCGCCTTCGACGCCCTGTGGGCCCGCGTGGTCGAGGCGTGGGGCGACGACAAGCCGCACGGCGCGATCGTCGAGTACGCGATCCGCACCCACAAGCTCCCGGAGCTCGCCGGTCGCTACACGGGGCTCACCGCCGATCCCGAGAAGGGCGAGCGAGCCAAGAAGCGCCTCGACGGCGTCGTCATCGCCGCGACGCACCTGCTCTACTCGACCAAGACGTCGAAGCCCACGAAGACCCCGTGGCAGTGGACGCTGACCGTCGGCCTCATCTGCGCGGTGATCGTGTCGTGGCTGGCGTACCGCATCCTCGTCAGCCGCGTGCACTGACGGCCTCGGTGTAAGGTCCGCGGCGCGGCCCCGTTTTGGGGGTCGCCATGCACAAACCCTCGCTTCTCTTCGCGATCTCGGCGCTCTCCCTCGTCGCCTGCGGCCCCCCGCGCGACACCGTCTACGGCCACCTCGAGTCGGGCCGGACGAACCAGGCCGTCAGCGTCGGCCAGGAGTGGTCGCGGGAGCACCCCGACCGCGCGCACGAGATCGCGGGGGCGCTCCGCGTCGCCGAGGAGCGCGACGCGTTCGAGAGCGCGCGGCGCACGCTCTCGTTCGCCGACTGGCAGCGACACGTCGACCACGTGGGGCGCGGCTCGGCGCTCCGCCCCGACGAGGCGCTCTTCTTGATCGGCAAGCGCATGCGGAGCGTGGAGTTCTGGAGCGCGTGGACCTCGGCCTACCCGAGCTCTCCGCTCAAGCGCGACGTCGAGCACGAGCTCGAGGCCGCGCGCCTCGAGGCCCTCGCGACCGCGCCCGCGTCCGCGCGCGCGCCGCTCTACGCGCAGCTCGTCGCGAGCCACCCCACGTCGCCGCACCGCGATCACCTCGACGTCCTCTACTTCGAGGAGTACGTCGCGTTCCTGCGCACGACGAGCGACCGCCACGAGCTCGAGCGCTTCGTGCGGCGCTACCCCGACTCCCCGCTCCGGCCGGAGATCGAGCAGCGCATCGCCGCGACCGCGAGCGCGGTGATCAAGACGACGCGGGACGGCGCGACCGAGATCCTGTCGCTCCGCGGCGGCCACACGGTCCGTCGCACCCAGCGCCCGGGCGGCTTCGACCTCGTCGAGACCGAGGGCGACGGCGGGCCCGTCGTGCGCCTCGCGCCGGCGGCGTGGGGCGCGCGCTACGGCACCGACGCCGCCACCCAACACCTGCCGACCGGCGTCTTCGCGGAGCCGCGCGCCGACGGGGGATGTGACCTCGGGGAGCTCGCCGCGGGCAAGCGCGCGGGGGTCTTCCTCTCCTGGAAGGCCGGCGGCTGCCCCGAGTCGCTCGTGCGCCGCGAAGGGATCGACGACGTCGTGACCTACGGCGTGTCGGGCAAGCCGCTCACCAGCCCCGACGACATCCTCGCCGCGATGCCGATCCGCATGCCGACCCACGTCTTCGCGACCCCGCTCGGGCCGTCGCGGCTCGCCCCGGTGGAGCTCCAGCAGTCCGTCCTCGACCTCCTCGTGAAGCGCTCGCCGAAGCTCGCGAAGAGCGCGGAGGGCCGCACCGCCCTCGACATGCTGCGGCTCGTCGCGCACGGGCCCACGGCCGACGTGAAGACGATCTACGCCGCGGAGTGCAAGGCCAAGAACGACCTCGCGTGCCTGCTCACGTCGCACGAGGCGACGCACGCCGTGCTCACGCGCGGCGACGCTTGGATCGTGGGGTACGGCTCCATGCTCCGCGAGGGGTGCAACGCCGGCGGCGCCGCGTATTGCCACCTGAGCCAGAGCCTCGAGTCGATGCGGGCCGCGCCCCCGGGCGCGAAGGCCGTCGCCAAGTGAGCGACCCACCGGCGGCGCCCCGACCCCGCCCGTCGCCCCACGAGAAGCCGGGTGCCACGGCGCCGAGGGTGCGGCTATCATCGCCGGGATGGGGGCTCACCGATTCGTCTTCCTCGCCGCCGCCGCGGCCCTGGCCGCCTGCGCGAGCGCGGGCCCGCGCGCCAAGGAGCCCGTCACCCTCGCCTCCGACGGCCCGCTCGATGGGGTGAGGGCCCCTTGGAGGAGTCGGTAGGAGTCACCCCACCAGCCGGCGCGCGAGCGCGAGCGCCGCGCGCATCCCCGAGGGCGACGCCGTGCCCTTGCCCGCGCGATCGTAGCCGGTGCCGTGGTCGACGCTCGTGCGCACGATCGGGAGGCCGAGGGTCACGTTCACCGCCTCGCCGAAGCCGAGGAGCTTCATCGCGATCGTCGCCTGGTCGTGGTACGCGCACAAGACGGCGTCGACGCCGCCGGCGGCCCCGAGCC
>JAEUKG010000158.1 GCA_016794325.1 Myxococcales bacterium
TGGATGGTGTCAGCCCGCCCCGCGACGCCCGGTGACGTGGACCGCCTCGTCGAGATCCACTTCCGCGCGTTCCCCGACCCTCGCGGTGAAGAGGCGCGCCGCCGCCGCTTCCTCGCGAACCCCCTCGGGGCGCTCTCGGACGCGTGGGTGGTGGAGGACGGCGGCGTCGTGGTGGCCCACGCCTTCGCGCTCCCGCTGCGGATCGGCTTCGGCGGCCGCGCGGTCGCGGCGACCGGCATCGCCTCGGTCGGCGTCGCGCCCGAGGCCCGCGGGCGGGGCCTCGCGACGGCGCTCGTCGAGCGCCTGCACCGCGTCGCCGCCGACCGCGGCGACGCGATCTGCCTCCTCTATCCGTTCAGGGATGGTTTTTACTCGAGGCTCGGGTACGGGAAGGTGCGCCCTTACCGGCGCCTGCGGGTCGCGCCCTCCGCCGTCCCCGCGGCGTGGCGCGGCGGCGACGCCGTCCGCGCCGCCACCGCCGGCGATCGGCTCGCGATCGAGGCCGCGTACGGCCGCTCGGTCGAGCGGCGCACGGGGGCGATCGTCCGGCCGCGGGAGGCGTGGGCCGAGCGCTTCGTCGACCCGACGCTCGCGTTCGTCGTGGCGACGCGGGGCGAGTCCGTCGTCGGCTACCTGTCGTTCGAGCTCGCGCAGTCGGAGCCCCACGCCGACGTCACGGCCCGGGTGGACGATCTCGTGGCCGACGACTCGGGGGCGATGCGGGCGCTCTGGGGGCGGCTCGGCGCCCTCCGCGATCAGGTGAAGGTGGTCGAGATCGACGTGGCCGACGACGACACCCTGCCGTTCGTGCTCGTCGATCCCGATCGCCACACCGCGGGCGGCGACGTGGTGGAGCACCCGCTCGGCGTGGTCGCGGCGGGGCCCATGGTGCGCCTCGTCGACGCCGCGCGCGCACTGTCCGCGCGGGGATACACGGCCGACGGGGCCGTCGGCCTGAAGCTCCCGGGGGCCGATCCGGTGACGCTGGTGGTTGCCGACGGCGCGGCCCGCGTCGAGCCGCGCGCGGCCGACGACGCCGTCACCTTCGACGACGCCGCCACCCTCGCGTCCGTCGCCTACGGCGGCCTCGCGGCGACGGCCGCGGAGCGCCTCGGCCTCGTCCGCGCGACGACGACGCGCGCCCTCGAGGCCGCCGATCGGATCTTCGCGCTCCCTCCGTATTTGTCTCGCGACCCGTTTTGAGGCAGAAAGGCTCGATGCGCGACGACGACGAGCCGGACTCGAGGTCCGAGGAGGACGCGACGGCGGCCTCGCGGCTCGCGCGCTTCGGCGCGGTCGTGGGCGGCGGCGTGCTCGCCGCCGGGCTCGCGGCGATCCCATCGGCGCTCCGCGTGTCGGGCGGCGGCGTCGCGCTCGGAGTGGCGTGGGTCGTGCTCGCCGGAGCGTCGGTCCTCCCGGCGACGCTGCTCGTCGCGATCCTGCGGCGCGCGAGCGACGGCCTCCGGAGCCTCGCCGGCGAAGCCGCGGCCGCGCGCGCCGCGGGCCTCGTCGCTTGGCTCGCGCTCCTCCTCTTCTTCCTCGTCGGCTTCGGCGCGCTCTTGCGAAAGAAGACCCACCACCACGGCCTGGCGGGCGCGACGTTCGGCATCGTCGCCCTCGCCGTCGGCGTCGCCTTCGCGCTCCTCGCCGCGCGCTTCGCCCACGCGCTCGCGGCGCGCTCGCTGCTCCTGCAGCGGGTGAGCCTCGCGGCGATGGCGACCATGCTCCTCGCGGGCCTCGTCGTGCTCGGGAGCACGCTCGCGCGGGCGCCGGGCGCGGGCACGTCGCTGGGCGCGTGGGTCGTCGACGGCGTCGCGCTCTTCGTCGCGTCGACGCTCGCGAGCCGGACCCCGCTCGCGCGCGTTCGGCCGCTGGCGCTCGTGGGCCCTCCGCTCGCGGTCGTGCTCCTCGCGCTCGCGGCGTCGGTGTCGCGCACCCGGGTCGAGATCCGTCAGCCGCTGCACACCCGTGCACCTGGGTACGCCCTCCTGGCCGGTCCGCTCGTTCCCTGAGCCGACTTCGCCTCCCGAGTTGACGACGTCGGCCGCGTCCTTACATTGGTGGACACTCGCGTGCTCCTGCTCCGCCGGTCGAAAACCCCTGCCGTCACGATGCTTTCCCTCGCGTGTGCGGCAGCGTTCGCGGCCAGTGCTTCGCCGGCGCTCGCGGACGACCCGGCGCCCTCGAGCTCGACCGATTCGCCCGCTCCTCCGCCGAAGAAGAAGGCGGTCGGGTTCGCGGTCACGACGGCCGGCCCCACCGCGGACGCCACGTGGCCGGTTGCCCAGGCCGTCTACCGAAGCTCGCTGCGCCCGCCGACCCTCGACGAGGCGCGCGCGCGGGTGTTGGCGGGCGAGCCCGCCGCCGAGGCCGCGTCGGCCGACGTCCGCGAGCTCGCCGAGCTCCGGGCCGGCGTCCACGGCGACGACGCGGCGTCGCGGCAGCTCCTCGCGGCCATCAGCGCCAAGCTCGAGGTCGAAGGCGTGGTCGTCCTCTTCGCCGAGGGCGACGCCGTCGAGGCGCGCGTGTACCTGAGCGACGCGCGCGCGTTCGACGCCGCGCGCTACCGGCGCGACGTCGCGGCCGGCTGGGGCCCGCTCGTGGCGTCGCTCGAGCGCTCGCGGCCGGGGGTCGCCCTCGCGCCGCCGCCGCCGGTCCGCCCCGATCCGCGCGCCACCGCGCCCACCACGCTCCCTAAGCCGCGCGCGCCCGAGTCGGAGCGCGCGCGGCCGTTCTACGTCTCCCCGTGGTTCTGGGGGGCGATCGGCGCCGCGGCGTTCGCCGGGGGCGCGGTGTACTTCGCGACGCGCGACTCCGACAGCGGGCAGATCCGCCTGCAGATGCGGGTGCCACAGTGACGGTAGGTATAGCTCGCCCCTCGGCCGCGCCCGGCGCCCTCGGGTCGTCGTCGCTGCGGCGCGTCCGGGCTTGGGTCTTCGCCCTGGCCGCGCTCGTATGGCTCTCGCTCGGGATGGCTCGGCCGGCCGCCGCCGACGAGGCGCCCCAGGCAGCGCCGCCTCACGACGCGCCGATCCTCGTCCAAGCGTCGCGGGTCACCATCCCCCCGGTGCCCGCCGGGTGGGTGGACCACGACAACGGGTGGATGCGCATCCGCTACCCCGAGTCGTTCGCCGCGCGCGTCGGCCCCGCGGTCAAGGGGGCGGAGGCGCTCAAACCCGAGCTCTCGCGCCGCCTCGGAAAGCCCGTGCTCTCGCGCGTGGAGGTCCGCGTCGTCCACGACGCCGCCGAGATGGCGAGGCTGGCCCCGCCCGAGAGCCCACCGCCGAAGTACGCGGTCGGCGTCGCCTATTCGTCGCTCAAGCTCGTCCTCGTCTCCCTCGTGGATCCGAAGTCCTTCGAGGGGACGGACCTCACCGAGGTGCTCGCTCACGAGCTCGCCCACGTCGCGCTCGAGGACGCGGTGGGCGGTCACCACGTCCCGCGCTGGTTCAACGAGGGGCTCGCCATCCACCTGTCGGGCGAGCTCGCGGTGGCGCGCCTGCAGACGCTCTCCCAGGCGAGCCTGTCGGGCTCGCTCCTTCCGCTCGCCGACATCGACCGCCGGTTCCCCGACGATCCCCACGACGTGAACGTCGCCTACGCCCAGTCGGCCGACTTCGTGCGCTTCCTCCTCCGCGATCAGGACGCGGAGCGCTTCCGGTCGGTCATCGACCGGGTGTCGCGCGGCGACACCTTCGACCGCGCCGTCGCCGACTCGTACGGCACCCCGCTCCGCAACCTCGAGTTCCAGTGGCGGGAGGACCTGTCGCACCGCTTCTCGATCTGGCCGGCCCTGCTCGGCGGGAGCGCGGTCTGGGTGCTCTCGATGGGCGTGCTCGTCGCCGCGTACGTCAAGCGTCGCCGGCGCACCAAGGCCACCCTCGCCCAGTGGGCCATCCAAGAGGCCGAAGAGGACCGGCTCATCGCCGAGGCCGAGCTCGCCGAGGCCGCGCTCCTCGAGTCGATGCCGCCGCCGGCACGAATCGAGTACCAGGGCCGCTACTACACCGTCCACTGAGCCGGACTGAATTCAGGAGCGACGGAGCCGCGCGCGCGTCTCGACGACCGCGCCTTCCAGGCGGGGAGGCGTGACCCTCCCCCGGATGACGGGGCACGAGCTGTCCGGCTCTCGACGGCTCGTGAGCGGCGCCGCCGCGCAGATGCGTGCAGAATGCACGTTGGACGGGCGCCGCGCGCGGTCGAGCGCCGATCGGCGGCGCCTCAGCGGACGGTGGTGCAGCCGGTGGTGACCTGCACCTGCACCTTGTCGCCGGCCTTCACCGCGGCGCAGGTCGCGCCCACCAGCGTCACCGTCGCGCCGTCGATGCGCCAGCCGTCGACGTCGCTCCGCGGGACGATCGCGCCGTCGAGGAACACGTTGACGAGGTCGGCGGGCGCCGCAGCCGCGAGCTTCAGCTCGCACGTCGCCGCGATCTGCGCCGTCACCTTCTTGAGGGCGGAGGCGAGATCCGCCTGGCTCGTGGAGTCGACCCGGTAGTAGGCGGGCGTCGCCGGTCGCGGCCGCCCGCCGGCGTGCGCGAGGCGGTCGAGCACGTCGGCGTAGGTCTCGCTGCCGGGGACCCCGACGACGTAGGTGTCGACGCCGCTCGACGCGAGGGCCCGCACCGCCGTCTCTGCGCCGTCGCCGTCGAGGCACGCGGTGGTGCCGGCGACGTCGCAGCAGCTCGGCCCGCCCGGCGCGCAGCCGTTCAGCCGGTCGATGTTGAGGAGGCACTGGCTCGCCGGGCACGTCGTCGTGACGCAGTTGGGGGCGCCGTCGGTCGCGAGGACGACGAAGCTCTTGCCCTTGGCGCGCGCGAGGCTCTCGCGCGCGGCCTCGAGCGCCCCGCGGGTGGGGGTCCCGCCCGCCGCGCCGAGGCGCCCGAGCGCGGAGACGATCGCGCTCGTGGTGGGGCCGTCCGCGCCTCCGGTGAGCTGGTCGCCGGGCGAGATGGGGACGAGCTCGAGCCCCCGGTCGCAGGCGTCGGCCGCGCCCGGGAAGACGGAGACCCCGGGGTTGACGCGCGGCCCGAGCGCGCGGACGACCTGGCCGACGACGGCGCGGACCGTGTCCCACTTGCCGCTGTCGGACATGCTCCCCGACCGATCGAGGACGAAGTAGACGTTGGGCGCTTCGCCCACGAGGCGCTGCTCGACGCACGTGCACGCGCCGCCGTCCGCGCTCGTGAGCGCGTGGCAGTCGAGGCCGCTGCCGCCGGAGCTCGAGGAGCTCGAGGAGCTCGACGCCCCGCCGCCGCCCGCCACACCGCCCTGGGTGCCGGCGGCGATGGGCGGCGGACGATCGTCGCCGCAGGCGTTGCACGCGAGCCCGGCCGCGAGGGCGAGCCCGACCGCGATCGCCGCCACCGTCGCCCGTCGGCGCGTCACTTGATCACCGTCGGGCACCCCGACACGACGCGGACGTCGAGCACGTCGCCCGCGAGGACGCGGCGGCACGTGGCGCCGGTGAGGGTGACGGTGTTGCCCTCGACCTTCCACCCGTCGGCGTCGCTCTTCGGGGTGAGGACGTCGTCGAGGTACACGTTGATCTCGTCCGGGTTCGACACCGCCGAGAGCACGAAGGTGCAGGTCGCGAGGATCTGGGCGGCGACCTTCTTCATCGCCGCGGTGAAGTCGGCCTCGCTCGCGGTGTCGACCGGGTAATAGAACGGCTTCTGAGGCCGCGCGGTGCCGCCGGTCTGCGCGAGGCGGTCGAGGAGGTCGGCGTAGGGGCTGACCCCGGGAACGCCGATCACGAAGGTGGACACGTCTTGATCCTTGAGCGCCTTGACCGCGGCGTTGGTGCCGTCGTCGTCCACGCACGCTTGGACGTTGTCGCCGACGCAGCAGTTGGCGCCGAGCGGCGTGCACCCGAACATGGACTCGACGTTCAGGCTGCACTTGGCGGCGGTGCACGGGGTGCTGGTGCAGTTGGGGGCGCCGTCGGTCGCCAGCACCACGAACGTCTTGCCCTTCGCGCTCTTCAGCTTCTTCGCGACCTCGACCAAGGTCGCCGACGTCGGGGTGCCGCCGCCGGCGCCCACGTTCATCGCTTGGATGAGCGCGAGCGTCGTCGGGCCGTCTTCGTCGTTCGCCTGGGGAGCGTCGCCGCGCCGCAGCGAGAGCACCTCGGCCCCGGTCGCGCAGCCGGAGCTCACCGCGGGGTAGACGGTGACGCCGACGTTGATCCTTCGACCGAGGGCCCGCACCACGTTCGCGACGACGACCTTGATCTTCGTCCACTTGTCGTCGGTCAGCATGCTTCCCGAGCGATCGAGGACGAAGTACATGTTGGGCGGCTCGCCCACGAGGTCCTGCTCGATGCAGTCGCACTTCCCGCCGTCCGGCGGCTTGAGATCGGCGCAGGTGAACTTCGGCCGGCCGTCTTGGAAGCCCGGCGGCTTCTCGCCGCCGCTCGACGAGGTGGAGCTGGGGATGCCGGTGTAGACGGACGGGTGGCCCGAGCTGCACGCCGCGGCGAGGACGACGAGCCCTGCGCCGAGAACCACCGCCGCGCGCAGCCACTGCATCCCGAGGAGCGTATCGCGCCTCGACGACCGGGTCACGTTTCGCACCGCCTCGGAATTCGGCGCCGGTGTGTGGGGTTGTGCTCACGAATCCGAGCCGGCGCCGTGCTAAATGGCGACAGCAGCCTCGCGTCGTCCGCGATTCGCGACCTGCGATGGAGATGGTTCGAACCGAGACGAGCTCGCCCCCCGACGAGAAGCCGCCCGTGGGGCCCGCCCGCGCGGTGGGGGCGTGGCTCCGCCTCGCCCTGCTCGCGCTGACGGTGGTCGCCGCGCTCGGCCTCGTCCCCGGGGCGCCTCGGCGCGCGCCCCTCCTCGAGCCCACCTCCGCCCCCGCGGTGCCCGACAGCGTGAAGGATCGGGACGCGGAGCTCGAGGTGGCGGTGCGCGGCGCGGATCGCGTGTCCGTCCGGGTCTACACGATGTTGGAGGGGCGCGCGTACATCGCCGCAGAGGGGATCACCTCGGCGGGCGCGGTCGCCCTCTCGGGCCTGCCTCGCGGCGAGCACTGGGTCGTCGCCGACGCCCCCGGGATGTCGCGCGCTTCGGCGATGGTGGTGACGGAGCCGGGGCGCCGTCGCGTCGAGCTCGCGATGGAGCCCGAACGCACGGTGGACGTCTCCGTGAAGGACGAGGCCGGCGCGCCCAAGGAGGCCGCGGAGGTCGAGGTGCTCGGCGCCGAGCCGGTGCCCATCGGCGCGCTCACCGACGCGTCCGGCCGCGTCAAGGTCGGGCGGCTCCGCGCCGGCCCCTGGGTGGTACGGGTGAGGGCGCCCGGCTACGAGCCCGTCGTGCGCCGCGGCGCGCGCGAGGGCGAGCTCGTCGAGGTCGTGCTCCGCAAGCTCGGCGCGTTCGTCGTCACCGTCGTCGACTCGGCGGGGGCCCCGGCCGGGCGCGCCCGCGTCCTCATCACCTCGGCATCGTTGCATCCTGCACGCATCGCCGACGCCGACGAGCGGGGCGTCGTGCGGATCGGGAGCCTCGACGCCGGCGCCTACGCGCTGCGCGCGGTGCGGGGCTCGGCGGTGTCGCCGGTCGAGCTCGCGGCCTCGCTCGGGGTGGGCGAGGAGAAGGCCGTCACCCTGAAGCTCGCGAGCGGCGTCCACGTCGCGGTGCGCGTGGTCGACGACGAGGGGGAGCGCGCCGATCCGGTGGCGGGCGCGCAGGTCACCGTCGCCGAGGGCGGGGTGTCGCCGTTCCCGGTCGAGGGGGTCACCGACGGCCAGGGCCGCGCCGTGCTCGGCCCCGTGCTCCCCGGCGGCGTCACGGTCAGCGTGTCGGCGACCGGCTTCGCGCCTCGGGGCCCGATGCGCGCCCCCGAGGGCGAAGAGCTGCGCGTCGTCCTCTCGCGCTCGGGGGCGATCGAGGGGCGGGTGGTCGACGATCGCGGGTTCGCGATCGACGGCGCGACCCTGCGCGTCGTGGGCACCGACTTCTACGGCGGCCCCGTCGACGAAGATCCCGATCGCCAGGGCTTCCGCGACGCGCTCTTCGCCGCCCGGCTGTCGGGGCCCACCCCGCTCGTGAAGGTGGGCGAGCTCGGCGTCGTGCCCGGGCCCGTCCCGCCGATCCCCCCGCCGGGCGCGGCGATCGTGCCGACCGGACCGCCGCTCGCCGCGCGACCCAAGGAGGTCGAGCCGTGGACGACCCGGCGCGACGGCACCTTCCGGGTGAGCCCCGTGCCCGCGGGTCGGGTCCGCCTCCTCGTGCGCCACCCCCAATACGTCGAGGCCGAGAGCGAGCTCGTCACCCTCAAGCCCGGCGAAGACGGCAAGGTCCAGGTGGTGATGCAGCGCGGCGGATCGATCGAGGGTCGCGTCGTCGACGCGAGCGGCCGCGGCGTCGACGGCGCTCACGTCCTCCTCGTCCCCGCCCGCGCCGGCGTCGAGAAATCGTCGCGCACCGCGAGCGACGGGACGTTCGCGTTCGCGTCGGTGCCCGACGCCGTCACCCTCCTCGTGTCGTACCGCGACGACCCGAGCGACTACGGCGCGCGGGTCGACGTCGCGGTGCGCGAGGGCAAGACCGAGCGCGTCTCGGTCACGCTGCCGGAGCGGCGCCCGCCGCTCGAGGTCACGGTCAAAGACGGGCGCGGCCGGCCCGTCGAGAACGCCCAGGTCACCGCGCACTCGTCGGACGCGTCGGCGGCGCTGCGGACGACGGCGTTCACCGACGCCCGCGGCCGCGTCGAGCTCGCCGGCGCCCGCGGCATCGCGGTCCGGCTCGAGGTGCGGGGCCCCGACTTCGCGCCGCTCGCCAAGGACGTCGACGCGTCGGCGGCGCGCGCCGAGGTGACGCTCGCCCTCGCCGAGACCCTGGCGGGGGAGGTCCGCGAGCGGCGAGCGCCCCTCGCCGACGCCGACGTCACCGTCTTCGCCGACACCGGGTCTATCCACGTACGCACAGGACCGGACGGCGCCTTCCGGGTGCGCGATCTCGCCCCGGGGCCGGTGAAGCTGCGGGTGCGCAAGCCCGGGTTCGGTGCCGTCGTCGTCGACGCGAACGTCGCCGCGAGCGACGGGCGCCGCCCGACCGAGCTCCGCCCGGTGGAGCTCGGCGAGGAGGCCGTCGTCGAGGGCTCGGTCGTCGACGACAAGGGCAAGCCGGTCGCCTTCGCGCGGGTGGCCGAGGACGGCGTGCCCGTGTTCCTCGCGACGGGGCAGCTCCCGCCCGGCGCCGCGATGTGCGACAAGTCGGGCCGCTTCGTCCTCCGCGAGCTGCGCGCGGGCACGGTCGCGCTCGAGGCCTACTCGCCCGAAGAGGGGCGCGGCCGAGCCGCCGACGTCCGCCTGGTGGCGGGGCGCACCACGACCAACGTGAAGATCGCGCTCACGCGCGGCGACGGCCCGGCGAAGGACGATCGCTCCCCGGGCGGCGTCGCCGTGACCTTGGGGGAGACCGCCGACCCGCGCGAGGTCGTGGTCGCGCAGGTCGCCGAGGGCAGCGAGGCCGAGCGCGCAGGGCTCCGGCCCGGCGACGTGGTCCTCGAGGTCGACGGCGCCCCGGTGAAGACGATGGAGGCCGCGCGCGCGAGGCTGAGCGGCCCCCTCGCGCTCGACGTGCTCGTCAAGGTTCGGCGGGGCGAGCGCGTCGAGACGCGCCGCGTGACGCGCGAGCGCGTGCGGCGCTGACGCGTGACGCGCGGGGGCGTGCGGGGCTGGCGCGGGCGGGCCCGCGGCGCGTCACTTCTTCTGCTTGGTGAAGGTGATCGTGCGGCCCTCGGCCACCGACCATCGCATCGTGCTCGCGTCGAGGAAGGTGAAGGTCTCCTTCTCCGAGCCGCTCAGGGTCTTGTCGGTCGCGATGACGAGCTGCTCCGAGTCCTCCTTGAGGACCTTGTAGTTGCCCGTCTTGCGGCTGCCGGGCGCGACCACGGTGAGGCTGTCGCCCTTGGCGAGGATCTCCATCTTGGTCGCGTAGTCGTTGGCGGCGGCTTGCGCCTCCACGCTCACGCCGTCGGCGCGCACGCCCCGCCACTTGCCCTCGAGGCGCGCCGAGCCCGACTTGCACGCGGCGAGCGTGAGCAGGCAGGCGATGAGGGCGGCGCGGCGGGTCATCGAGCGGAGGCCGGACTATAGCAGAAGCGTGCCCCGCTCCGGGGGACCAACCGCGGCCTGGGCGCCGCGGCCCGGTCACCGACGACCACCCGTAAGTCATCGAAAGAAGGGCCGAATCAGGGCTCGGTTTCGCCCAGCAGGAGCACGTCGTGGACCTCGGCCGGGATGCGCCGGATGGCGTGCGCGTCGTCGATGCAGGCGAGGCGCGTCGCGCCGGTGGCGAGCACCACGTCGCCGCGCCTCAGCGTGTAGTCGAAGCGGACCGACGCCGCCCGCAGCTCGCCGAGGGCGGTCTCGACCACGAGGAGATCGTCGAAGCGCGCCGGGACGCGGTAGCGCACGTTCGCCTCGACGACCGGGAGGTGGATGCCGCGCGCGGCCCACGACGCGTACGTCACGCCGCGCCGCCGGAGCCACTCGACTCGCCCCGCCTCGAAGTAGACGAGGTAGTTCGAGTGGTGGACGATCCCCATGAGATCGGTCTCGCAGAAGCGGACGCGCATCTCCATGAGCGACGCGTGCTTGGTCGGATCGATGGGCACCTGGTTGATCACGAGGCCTTCGCGACTACCATGTATAGTGTCGCCTGTGGCGGACAAGAAGCGGCTCCCAGTCTTGAACGCGCGCCCACCTGGCGGCGTCGCGCCGACGCAGGAGGACGACGGCGGGCCGCGCCCGGGCTGGCACTGGGCAGGCTTCGGAGCGGTCGCCATCTTCACCGCGTGGCTGCCGCTCGCCTACGCCGCGCAGTGGTTCGTGCTCCGCTTCGTGCTCGCGCGCTTCGGCGTGTCGCAGGTGACGGCGGGGGAGCTCGCGGCGCTCGTGCAGACGCTCGGCCCGGAAGCGCGGCTGAGCCTCGGCGTCCAGATGTTCGCGCCCCACGCGGTGGCCCTCGCGCTCGCGGCGTTCGCGGGGGGCTTCGTCGTCGGGCGCTTCGGCAAGGGCGCCGGGCCTCGCGAGGCCGCGGTGTCGGGCCTGCTCACGAGCCTGGTGGCGGCGGGCCTCACCTGCTCGGCCTCGGGCGCGAGCGCGGTGCCGCTCGTGACGTTGCTCTTCACCGTGCCCGCCGCGGCCGTGGGGGCGCTCTTCGGGCGTCGGCGGGCGCCGTCGGCGAGCCCGCCCCCCACCGCGTAGCCCGGCCCGTCGGCCCGTGCTATTCGGCGGAGCGATGCTCTGCCTCACCGAGCCCACCGACCCGGCCTGGATCGAGGGCGCGCTCGCGGACCTCGACGCGGTGCTCGTGGACCACGGGCACTGCGAGATGAAGGCCGCGTCCAACGCGCTCGCGCTCGCGGCGCGCCACCCCGACGACGTCGTGCTCGTCCGAGCGCTCACCGACCTCGCGCGCGAGGAGATCGACCACTTCCAGCGGGTGCTCGACTTCGCCGAGAAGCGGGGGCTCTCGCTGGGGACGCCGGCGGTCGACGCCTACGCGGCCGAGCTCCGGCGGGCGGCGCACGACGAGCTGCGCGCCGTCCCCCCGCTCGTCCAGCGGCTCCTCGTGGGCGCGCTCATCGAAGCCCGCTCGTGCGAGCGCTTCAAGATCCTCGTCACCGCGATGGCGGAGCGCAACGTCGAGCCGGAGCTCGTCGCCTTCTACGACGAGCTCTTCGAGTGCGAGGCGCGGCACTTCCGCACGTATTTCGACCTCGCGGTGCGCGCCGCGGGCGGGGACGAGCCCGTCGTGAGGCGCGCGCTCGGCGCCCTCTCTCGGCGCGAAGGCGCGATCGTCCGTGCCCTCGCGGGCGGAGACGAGCGCGCGACGGTGCACGGCTGACCGATGTTCGACGCGCCGCCTCCCGACTACGCCGACCTCGCGCGGACCGACCGCGAGCTCGCCCGCGCGTGGGAGATCCACCGCCGCCGTGGCTCCCTCGAGGGCTGCCGAACCGTGGCCGGCAAGCGCGCGTGGGACGCGCTCGGCGAGCTCCTCGGCGGCGGGTCGGCCGCGCGAGCGGCCCCCGAGCACGCCCGGATGCACGTCGAGGCCCAGCGCCGCTGGGTCGGCTACCTCACCTGCGAGCGCATCGCCGAGCCGGCCGAGGTCGAGCTCGCGCGCCTCGCGGACGAGCCCGAGGTCACGGTGGAGCTCGAGACCGCGGTCGCGATGAGCTATCCCGACGCGATTCGAGCGCTCGTCGCCGCGCGCGAGCCCGCGCGCCGCCGTCGCTTGCTCGCCGCCGTCGCCGAGCGGTCGCGCGAGCTCGCGCCTCGGGCCGCGCTCGCCGACGAGCTGCGTCACGAGGCGGCCTCGCGCCTGCCCGGCCACGATCCCTTCGCGAGCGCCCTCGGGGCGCCGGCGGCCCCGGTCGTCGCGCGGGCCGAGGCCCTGCTCGTCCGCCTGCGCCCGCTCGTCCGCGACCTCGTGCGCGCGGAGGAAAAGCGCCTCGCGGCGGCGGTGGGGCCGGCGGATTTCGTCGCCATGGGCGCCGCGCGCGAGGCGGGCGTGGGCTGGCCGGCGCGGCTCTCGACGCGCTCCCTCGTCGACGTCTTCCGCGGGCCGCTGCGCGACCTCGCGGGGCGCGCGCCGCTCGAGGCCGCCGAGCTGCCGGCGATCGAGGGGGCGTCGTCGTTCGCCCGCGGGCTCGAGCTCCTCGGTGCGCGGACCAAGGACGCGGGCGCGGCGAAGTCGCTGCCCTTCGCCCTCGCCCGCGATCCGTTCTCGCCCGAGGGTTGGGCGCTCGGCGCCGCCTTCGCGTCGCTGGTGGTGTCGCCCGCGTTCCATCGGCGCGCGCTCGGGCTCGGCGCCGCCGCCGCTCGCGACCAGGCGCGGCGCCTCGTCGTGACCGCGCTCTGCGAGGCCGAGAAGCGCGCGATCGCGGCGCTCGTCGCGGCGGCGGGCGCGGACCGCTACGAAGAGCTCACCACGAACGCGTTCGGCGCCCCGCTGCCGAGCTCGCTCGCTCGGCTCGTCCCCCGCTTGCGCGGAGGGCACGCGCTCGTTCGCTTCACGGCGCTGCTCCGCGGCGCGCTCGCGGCCGAGTCGCTCGTCGACCGCTACGACGAGGACTGGTTCGAGAACCCGCGCGCGGGGGTCGATCTCGCCCACCTGGCGTCGGCGCCGGCCCGGGGCGCGGCGCCGTCGGACGGGGAGCTCGGGCGCGCCGTCGACCTCGTGGTGCGCACGTGCGAGGAGGCGCTCGCGTGAGCGCGCGCGCGGCGAGCGTCTTGGCCTGCGCCCTCGCGGCGCTCGCGCCGGCGCTCTCGGCGGCGGCGCCGCCCGCGGCCAAGCCTCCGCCGGCGCCCGCCGGTCCTCCTCCGAAGATCCCGGGCTTGCCCAGCGTGGCGCGGATCCGCGTCGAGGTGGGCAAAGATCGCCTCGTCGTGGTCCACGACGTGAACCTGCCGCGCGGCGAGTGGACGTCGGGTGACCTCGGCCTCTTCGTGTCGTTCGGAGGGCCCGGGTTCCCGTCGGCGATCGACGCTCACCTCCACGCCGTGCCCGACGGCGAGCTCTCGGCCGCCGACGACGCCGCCGGAGAGGCGGTCGCGCTCGAGCGCGCTCCGCGGCGCCCGCCGAACGCGGCGCTCCTCCTCGGTCGCCCGCAGATGGCGGGCGTCGTCGCCAAGATCCGAGACGCCGGCTTCCGGAAGGCCACGCAGCCGAGCGGGATGGCGGTGCTGCGGGTGCGCACGGTCGCCGCGCTGCCCGAGCGCGACGCGTCGGGCGCCCGCGAGGTGCTCGCGCGCCTCGGGGTGAGCGGCGGCGCGCCACTCACGCTCCTGCGCATCGAGGTGGCCGCGGCCGACGAGTCGGTGGGGATCGCCCGCGCCGAGGCGCGCCTCTGCGGCCCCGAGGCCGACCCCTACCCGCTGTCGGTCGCGGTGCTCCCTCGCGACCCCTCGGTCCGCGCCTCGGCGCCGCCGGGCCTCGTCGCGCCGATGTTCGCGACGCGCCACGCGTCGGACGATCTCTGCGTCCGGTTCGTCACCCGATAGGTGCAGTCTGCACGAAGATCAGAGCGCGCCGTTGGTCTCGGGGTCCTCGTTGGCGCCCACCTGGTCGTAGAAGAAGCGGAGGCCGGCGGAGATGGTCGTCGAGGGGTGATCGGAGACGAGGTCGCGCCGCGCGCCGACCTCGACGCTCCACTTGCGGTCGACGTAGCCGACGCCCACCGACGCCGAGTGGACCTTGAGGCCGTCCTCGTACCGGTACCCGAGCCGGATCGGCACGCGGTCGGCCACGAGCACCTCGCCGCCCGCCATCGCGCGCATGCGCACCCCGGAGTAGGTGGTGAAGTCGGTGAGCCAGTCGCCTTCGAACGAGAAGATGCCCGACGTGTAGCCGACCCCGAGCACCGTCTGCGTCGGCATGAAGCCGTGGCCCGGGACGGTGAGGTTTCGCCCGAACGCGCCGATGCGCAGGCCGCCGAAGGGGACCACGGTGGCGCCGGCGTCGAAGGTGAAGTTGTTGACCACCGGCTCGCCGGCGAGCCCGTCCGAGACGAAGCTCCCGCCGAGCGGCCCGCTCGCGATCGACTGCGTGATGCGCAGGTAGCGCCCGGCGAGGCCGACGGAGAACCGGTCGGCGAAGGGGAAGGCGAGCGCGAGGCGGATGTCTGTCCAGATGCGGCGGATGCCGTCGGGATCCATGATGTTCCAGGTCCCGCCGATGCCGCCCGCGACCCGGTTCGTGCTGGAGTCGGCGATCGCCCCGCCGTAGCTCTGGCGTCGCGCCTCGGGCCCGACCGCGGCGAGCCCCTCGAAGTGGTACACGCGCGCGAGCGCGAGGTTCGCGGGGTTCGCGAAGATGGCGTTGGTCGAGGTGCCGAGCGCGGCCTGGGCGCCGCCCATCGCGACGAGCCGCGGGTGTTGGATCTCACCCGATTCGTACCCTTGCTCGATGGTCGTCGACGAGCGGTCGGCGCTCGCCCGCAGGGGCACCGCGAGCGCGGCGGCCGCGAGCGCGAACGAGAGGACGCGAGCCTTCCAGCGCGAGGTCATTAGGGGCGCATATCGGATCCCATTCGGCTGGGCCCAGTTTTCGGCAAACGCGCCGGACCACCCCGCGGTGCGTCATGCCGCCGCTCCGCGCCTCGGCTTCATCCGAGAAAACCCGGCGGTGAGGCACCGATCGCCCCCTCCCAGGGGGGCGCGGAGCGCGGGAGGGCTCGGGTGCGGCGGCGGGGTCGCAGCCAAAAACAAGCGCACCCACGACTCTTGACACGCCACACAGGCCAAAAACCCATGCGGAGATTTGCGTGTATTTTGCGTGTCGGACCGATAACGAAAGGGCGACGCGAACTTACGTAACGCCCCGCGACGCACGGATGTGCGAAGGCGGCGACGCGGGTGCTCTACAAGCAATAAAATTGAAAAAGTCCGAATACTTGACTCATGTATTCACATCCCCGTGGACGTGAGCATTTCGCCCTGGTAGCTCCATCGTTGCTCAGCGTCGGCGACCGGCGATGAGTCTTTGGGTCGAACCCCCTCGGGGGTTGCCTCCACCCCGCTTGGACGGGGATGGGGGCGTGACCGGAGGCCTCATCCGCGTTCGTCGGCACCGAGCAGACCCTCGCCACCGTGCGGGGGGGCCTTCGGGCTGCGTCGTTCGGGGAGTCAGGGTGTTGGGTTTCTGAAGGCGTCGGCGAGGTCGGTAAGCCTCGGTCGAGCCGCCTGCTTGGAATCGTGTCGGCTGTTGTCTCGAGCGTCTCGGGCGCCTCGAACAGCAGCTGGTGGGGCTCGCCTTTCTTTTTTTTGCGGGCGATCTCGGGTCGTCGTCGTTTCGTTGGGCGGCGAATCCGCCATCGGATCCCACTCATTCGCGGTCGCGGTGAGGGGACTTGTCCACACCCTGTGGATTTCCGGTGGGAAGACTGTGCATGTGGGGCAGTGCGGGTGGATGTGGTTGTCGAAGAGTCCCAAACGCCGCGAGTGGTTGCGCGGCCTTGGGCGGTTGGTGCGAGGTCGCGCGCAGAGATGATGCAGGACGTTCAACTCACTCAAGCCACGCTTTGGTCGGACGCCGTCGCCTACACGCGCGACAAGTCACCGGGCAGCTTCGATCAATGGTTCTCGGGGGTGCAGTTCGACGGCATCACCGACGGCGTCCTGTGCCTGCGCGCGCGCGACGAGTTCGTCCGCGACTGGGTCGATCAGCACTTCCTCCCGACCCTCTCGGATTTCATTCGCAGCCAGACGGGCTGGAGCGTGCAGGTCGCGTGGACGGTCGGCGGTGACCTCGAGAAGCCGGTCTCGTCGGGCCCGGCGCCGATGCCGGTGTCGGTGCGTCGCACGTCGCGCATCTCGGCGCCTCCGCCCCCGCCGGTCGCGACGGTGAGCCAGGGCGCGGCCCCGTCCGCCGTCGCCGATCCCGCCCCGCTCTCCACCCGGCGCACGCTGCGCGCGGTGGACGACGGGCCGTCGTCGCCGGGGCCGGACGGGCTCAACCCGAAATACACGTTCTCGAACTTCGTCATCGGGCCGTCGAACCAGCTCGCGCACGCGGCCGCGATCGCCGCGGCGGGCGGCGGCGGCCCCCGGCACAACCCGCTCTTTCTCTGCGGGGGCACCGGCCTCGGCAAGACGCACCTCGTCCACGCCGTGGCCCACCGCGTCCGCGAAGAGCGCCCGGGCACGCGCATCGTGTACGTGTCGGCCGAGAAGTTCGTGAACGAGTTCCTCCAGGCGCTCCAAGACCAGCGGATGAACGAGTTCCGTGCGCGCTACCGCGAGCGGTGCGACCTCTTGCTCGTCGACGACATCCAGTTCTTCGCCAACAAGACGCAGACGCAGGAGGAGTTCTTCCACGCGTTCAACGCGCTCCACCAGGCCGACAAGCAGATCATCGTCACGAGCGACAAATACCCGCAGCAGCTCGAGCGGATGGAGGAGCGGCTCGTCTCCCGCTTCACCTGGGGCCTCGTCGCCGACATCCAGGGCCCGGAGCTCGAGACGCGCGTGGCGATCCTGCGCAAGAAGGCCCAGGCCGAGAAGATCGAGCTCGCCGACGAGGTCGTGCTCCACCTCGCCCAGTGCGTGCGGAGCAACGTCCGCGAGCTCGAGGGCACGCTCATCCGCCTCGCCGCCAAGAGCTCGCTCCTGTCGCGCGTCATCGACCTCGACTTCGTGCGCTCGGAGCTCGCCGCGTCGAGCGCCGGCCGCGTGAGCGAGCAGAGCGTGGAGGACATCCAGCGGATCGTCTGCCACCACTTCAAGCTGCGCTCGGCGGATCTCGTGTCGAAGGACCGACACAAGAGCATCGCCTTCGCGCGCCACGTCGCGATGTACCTCTGCAAGCAGCGGCTGAAGTGCAGCTTCCCCGAGCTCGGGCGCGCGTTCGGCAACCGCGACCACACGACCGTCATGAGCGCGGTGCGCAAGGTCGACTCGCTGCGGCAGAACGACGCCGAGGTGCGCGCGCACCTCGACGCCATCGAGCGCAAGCTCGGCGCGATCGACTGACCCGCAGCGCGGGGTCCGTTGCGCGACTCGCGCAGGGCGCCGAGCAGGATCGCGAGCGATCC